>DATCXG010000348.1:0-5453 GCA_036565945.1 Gemmatimonadaceae bacterium | reverse complement strand
GTGGGCTTCGAGCACCCGCTCTCGGAGAGCAGCGTGGATGGTGAGCGCGTGCGCTGCGCGCTCCGGCGCGAGCTGCCGCTCCGCCCCGAGTCGGCCATTACCGTGTCGTCCGTGGTGGGGATCGCGCGTCCCGAGCAGATGCGGCGCGACTTCCTCGCCTATGTGGAGCGCGAGCGAGCGCATCCGTATCGCACCTTCCTGCACTACAACTCCTGGTACGACATCGGCTACTTCTCGAAGTACTCCGAGCCCGAAGCGCTGGCGGTCATCGAGGCCTTCGGCACCGAGCTAGCGCGCGAGCGCGGGGTGACCCTCGACTCGTTCCTCTTCGACGATGGGTGGGACGACCCGAAGACGCTCTGGGGGTTCCACGCCGGCTTTCCCAACGGCTTCACGCGCGTCCGCGAGGAGGCCACGCGCTACGGCGCTGCTCCCGGCGTCTGGCTCTCACCGTGGGGCGGCTACGGCGACCCCAAGAAGGATCGGCTGGAGTACGGTCGTCAGCAGGGCTTCGAGACCAACGAGGGCGGCTTCGCGCTCTCGGGCCCGAAGTACTATCAGCGATTCCGCGACGCGTGCATGCGCATGGTGCGTGAATACGGAGTGAACCAGTTCAAGATCGACGGGACCGGCAACGCCTCGCACGCGATCCCGGGTAGTGCGTTCGACAGCGACTTCGATGCAGCCATCCACCTCATCGAGGAGCTGCGCGCGGCGAAGCCGGACATCTACATCAATCTCACCACCGGCACCTACCCATCCCCCTTCTGGCTCCGCTACGCCGACTCGATCTGGCGCGGCGGTGAGGATCACGACTTCGCGGGAGTGGGCTCCGATCGCCAGCAGTGGATCACCTACCGCGACGGCGACACCTATGAGAACGTGGTACGCCGCGGCGCGCTCTACCCGATCAATTCGTTGATGCTGCACGGGATCATCTACGCCAGGCACGCGAAGAAGCTGGACATCGATCCGCATGGCGACTTCAGCGCCGAGGTCCGCTCCTACTTCGGCACCGGGACGCAGCTTCAGGAGATGTACGTGACTCCGGTCCTGACCGGCGATGAGTGGAACACGCTCGCGGAGTGCGCGAAGTGGTCCCGCGTCAACGCCGGTACGCTCGTCGATACGCACTGGATCGGCGGCGACCCGAAGAAGCTGGAGCCATACGGCTGGGCGTCGTGGGCCGACGGGAAAGGGATAGTGACGCTCCGCAACCCGAGCGATCGGCCGCGGCGCTTCGGCCTCGATGTGCAGCGGGCCTTCGAGCTCCCCCCCGGCGCTCCTCGCACCTACACGGCGCGGAGTCCGTGGGCGCACGATCACGGTAGCGCGCCGGTGCTGCTCACCGGAGGCAGCGAGCACGCGATCGAGCTCGCTCCGTTCGAAGTTCTGACGCTCGAGGCACAGCCACGCTAGGCGGCGCCCTGGCCCCGGCTCTGGAACGCTATCGTGTCCAACTCGATAGCTGTGTCGTCGCTCCGCATCGCCCTGCAGAAGCGCGCGCCAATCCGCTGCGCACCGTTCTCTCCACCCTGGGCGTGATCAAAGGAGTCGCATCGCTGGTTGCAGTTCTCACAATCGGCGATGGGGTGAGGGAGGGAGGGAGGGAGGGAGGAAAGCAGGCAGCAGAAGGCAGGAACTGCCAGGGCTCAGGGAATAGAGGACAGCGACGAGCTCGACACCCCGAGCTCCGATTTGCCAATACGCCCTTTCCGATGCAGGATAGAATCGTTGGCGATCGAGCGGACGCCAGCGGACGCTCGGGGCGATGCTCCGTGTCGGTGGAGGTCCGCGAATCCGGAAGTCCTTTGCTGTTTCCTGTTTCCTGTTTCCTGTTTCCTGATTTCTGATTTCTGATTTCTGATTTCTGCCGTCCTTTCCCTCCCCCCACTCCGATGACTCTTCGCCTCCTCGGAACACTGACGATCACCATGCTCCTGGCAGCGTGCAGCAGCGAGGGACCAACGGCGCCGAAGAAGATCGAGCAGTTGCCACGGCCGTTGAGCAGTGTGGAACAGCAGATCGCCGAAGGGAGCACCGGCTTCGGGCTCGCGCTGCTGCGTGAAGTCAACGAGCGAACGTCGGCCGACTCGAACGTATTCATCTCGCCACTCAGCGCCTCGATGGCGCTCGGGATGACCGCCACCGGTGCGGCGGGGGAGACACTCGATTCGATGCGTACCGTGCTGGGGTATCCGAACGTCGAGCTTCAGGAGATGGATGAATCGTATCGGAGCCTGATAGATCTCCTGCGCGGGCTCGATCCCAGCGTGGACTTCCGCATCGCAAACTCGATCTGGTACCGCGACGGACTTTCCGTCGAGCAGAGCTTCGTTGACGCCACGAAGAAATACTTCGACGCCGAAGTCGCGTCGCTCGACTTTGGGTCACCCGGCGCGGTCGGCACGATCAACGACTGGGTGAAGCGGAGCACCAACGATAAGATCGACGAGATCATCACGACCATCCCCGATGACATCGTGATGTATCTCGTGAACGCGATCTACTTCAAGGGAAGTTGGACGGCGCAGTTCGACAGATCGAGGACCAGTGATCAGCCATTCTACGCTGCCAATGGCTCGCACCCGAGCGTACCCATGATGTGGGTCGAGGGCAACTTCCCAGCCGCAGCGACGGGCGAGTACACCGCTGTCGAGCTGCCGTACGGTGGCGGGGCGTACAGCATGGTCATTGTGGTGCCTGCTGAGGAGCTCTCGGTTGACTCGCTGATCGCTGAGCTGGACACGGATCGGTGGGAAGCGCTGCTCGCGGGGCTCACGGAGCACAACGGCATAGTCGAGTTACCGAAGTTCCGGCTCGAATGGAAGGATTCCCTCGAGGCTCCGCTCATCGACATGGGGATGGGAATCGCCTTCGACCCGAACAGGGCGGACTTCAGTAGAATCTCGCGGCAAACCAGCCTCTTCATCTCTTCGGTGGACCAGAAAACGTTCGTGAACGTAGATGAAGAGGGCACCGAGGCAGCCGCAGTGACG
This sequence comes from Gemmatimonadaceae bacterium, assembly GCA_036565945.1. Classification (GTDB taxonomy): domain Bacteria; phylum Gemmatimonadota; class Gemmatimonadetes; order Gemmatimonadales; family Gemmatimonadaceae; genus JADGGM01. Next base: position 2,454 of record DATCXG010000348.1, on the reverse strand, counting down.
AGTGTGGGGATCGGGCCCACGTCGGCTCCCTCCCCCCTCCTACGCGCCGATCACCCATTCCTCTTCGCCATCCGCGAACGCTTCTCGGGGACGCTCCTCTTCATCGGCAAGATGGCGGTGCCACCGGGCTGATTTCTCCAGCGTGGGCTTGGCTCGTGAGCTTCAAGGATTACTTCTCGGACCATTCGCGTCTCTACGCCGCGGCCAGGCCCACCTACCCGGAGGAGCTCTTCGCCTTTGTGGCATCGATCGCGCCCGCTCGCGAGCGGGCGTGGGACTGTGCGACGGGGAATGGCCAGGCAGCCGTGGGACTGGCGCGATATTTCGCCCAGGTGGAAGCGACCGATGCTAGTGAGGACCAGATCGCGAATGCGGCGGCCCACGCGGGCGTGAACTATTCGGTACAGGCCGCCGAGTCCAGCGGCTTCCCACCACTCGCGTTCGATGCGGTCTGTGTCGCCAGTGCCATCCACTGGTTCGACTTCACTCGCTTCTACGGCGAGGTGAAGCGGGTACTGCGGCAACGTGGCGTACTCGTCGCCTGGGGTTACGACCACCTCGGCGTGTGGCCGGCTTTCGACGAGGAGTTCGAGCGCAGCATCGAGCGTGTGATCGCACCTTACTGGCCGGCTCGGAAGAAGCTGCTTCGCGATGGTTATCGCGATGTCCCCTTCCCTTTCGAGCGCATCGAGCCTCCCCCGCTGAAGATGGAGATGAGTTGGAGCTTCACCAGGCTCATGGCCTTCGTCCAGAGCTGGTCTGGAGTGCAGCGATGCATCGCTGCACGAGGAGGCGACTTCTTCCAGAGCGCAATGGAGGCGCTCGCGCCGGTCTGGGGTGATCAGGAAGAAGCTCGGACGTGCACGATGAAGTTGTACGTCCTCGCGGGCAGGCACACGTCATAGCCTGCTTAAGGAATCTTTCTCACATCTTCCGCGCTTGTATTGCGCGCACTATCCGTTCCGCATTAATGTGTGTGGCCTGTCGATCGCCAGCTCGCGACGGACGAGCCGGCTAACGAGCTCCCGTCTGCTCCGTCTCACGCAGGATGTCGTGAGCAGTGCACCGGAATCAGTCATGCAGGGGAGCGGCCCCGTCCTCACGGAGCAGCGTGGGCGCAGCACTGATCGGAGCGCGGCGGCAGGCGGAGGTGTGACAAACGATGATGAAGTTGGCCGATGTTTCCGTTCGGCAAGACGCAGATCACTGTCGTCTTGTAGCCACGATCAGAAACGACGAGCGGGGTGCTCCCTTCGAGCTGATGTTCGAGTACCCGCGTGAGGTTGCCCCACTGCTCTCCGCAAGCGCCGACCCGTTCGTACCCGCACTGCTCGTCCCATGCATGGCGCTGTGCGAACCGCTCGAGATCGTCCCCGCTATCTCACCCAGGCTCCACGCGTCGCTGGACACTATCCAGACGATCCTCGCGCAGTGGTGGAGCGCGCTCCGGCGTGTCCGGGTCGTGGCCCGGCCGAGTACCGCCCCCACGCCGCCGAGCCGCGGAACGTCAGCCGCTTTCTTCTCGGGGGGCGTGGATTCGTTCTACACCTGCCTCAAACACGCGGGGGAAGCGGGTTCCGCCATGGCGCCCAGGCTCACGCACCTGATTCACATGGAGGGTGTGGAGAAGCCGCTGGACCAGAGCACCGACGTGCGCCCTCTTCGCGAGAGCATCCGCGGCGTAGCCGAGCACTACGGGTTGAGCGTGATCTTCGGAAAGACCAACATCCGGAGCGTCTTCCCGCTATCGTGGAGTTGGTACTATCACGGCGCAGGCCTGTCGTCCATCGGGCTCTCGCTCTCTGCCGGGTTCAGTCGGATTCTCATCCCTTCCACCCATTCGTTCCGGCATCTCCTCCCCTGGGGCTCCCATCCGCTGCTCGACCCGCTCTGGTCCACGGAGACGATGGAGATAGTGCACGATGGCTGCGAGGTCACCCGCGTGGAGAAGACCGCGGCGGTGGCGCGAGATCCCTACGCGCTCGAGAGACTGCGAGTCTGCCTGCGCAACAACGCTGGGCTGGGTAACTGCGGCCGCTGCAAGAAGTGCATCCGGACGATGGTCACGCTCGCGGCCATGGGCCTGCTGCAACGTGCAAGCACCTTCCCCTCCCGCCTGCCCGCCGGCTACGACCGATTGCTGCCGGTGGAGAGCGACAACGACCGTGCGTTCGTGGAGGAGATCCTGGAGTACCTCGAGCAGCACGACCCCGATAGCGCCATAGCGAGGGCTCTGTCCGGGCGAATCCGGCAGAGCAAGCGACACGCCGCCACCCGCAGCTACATCCACAACTCCACCCTGGCAGTGGCGGTGCCCGCGATGAGGCAGATTCGCGGTGCGGCGGTGCGCCTCGCGAGCATTATCAGCCACATCGGTTGACGCCCTAGTTCAGGCGCTGCGCGGGACAGGCCGCCGGTGGAGACGCCGCCTGACGGCGAAGAGTGTGGGCCGGC
>DATCXG010000333.1:0-3280 GCA_036565945.1 Gemmatimonadaceae bacterium | reverse complement strand
GCGTCGAGGGCACGGCCAGGAGCCGACGCCTGGAGCACGAGCGCGATTCCTGGCGTGAATTCGGCGCGTTGCTGGCGACCTCTTTCTGCCCGCGCGACGAGCTTCGCGAGCTAGCGGATGCCGACACCATCATCTGCCGTTGCGAGGATGTCCCGCTTGGCCGACTCGATCCGTCGTGGACGAGCCGCCAGGCGAAGCTCTACACGCGTGTGGGCATGGGTCCGTGCCAGGGCGGCGTGTGTGGCCCAGCGTGCCACTTCCTCTTCGGCTGGGAGCCCGGCCGCGTTCGCCCTCCCCTGGGCGCCCCGGAGGTGGGAGAACTACGGGGGGCAGGGTGCAGGGTTCAGGGTTCAGTAACTACAACTGCCAGGGATCAGGAAGCAGGGATCAGGGATCAGAAAGGGCTCCTCGGGAAAGATCTATCCCCCGAGGTAGTTCCTGATCCCTGATCCCTGCTTCCTGATCCCTCTGTAGTTCCCCTGCCCCCTGAACCCTGCACCCTGCCCCCCGTAGTTCCCTTGCCCCGCCTGCAACTGATGCCGATACTGGGGCAACCTATCTGACAGGCGAGGCCGTAGATGTGGAACGAGTTCAAGACGTTTCTGATCAAGCAGAACGCTCTGGCACTGGCTATCGCGTTCGTGGTCGGTGCGGCGCTGAATACGGTGGTGCAGGCGATCGTCAACGATATCATCATGCCCATCGTGGCCGTGGCGGCGCCGTCGGGAGAATGGCAGAAGGCCATGCTCGACGCCGGGCCCTTCCACTTCGGGGTCGGTAATCTTGGCAGTGCGATCATCAACTTCCTGATCATCGGCTTCGTGGCCTGGCGGCTCAGCAAGTTGTTCATCAAGGAGGCGCCGGCGGCGGCCGAGCCGGACACCAAAAATTGCCAGTACTGCAAGATGACCATCGACGCTACCGCCTCTCGCTGCCCGCACTGCACGAGCGCATTGGCGTGACATCGCGCGGCGCCCGGATGGGAACCGCGGTGCGGATACCGGGGCCCTGCCGGAGATGCGCGGGGCGCCGCCGGCCCGTGGCACTGACAGGCGGAATTTCGCGTTTCCGATGGGCTGCTGTGGGGTATAGATTCAGTAGCAGATCGACATACAGCAGCATACAGCACGGGTGGCCTCACGGGCTGCTCCTGATAACGTACGAGGAATGCATAGATGCGCCGTACCATGTGCAAGTCGAAGATCCACCGCGCTACTCTCACTGGCGCGGATCTGAATTACGAGGGGAGTCTCACGCTCGACCGCGCGCTCATGGAGGCGGCCGACATCGTGCCCTTCGAGAAGGTGCAGGTGGTGAATCTGAACACCGGCTCGCGCCTGGAGACCTACGTGATCGAGGGTGAGCGTGGTAGCGGCACGCTCCAGCTCAACGGTGCAGCCGCTCGACTCGGCGCGGCCGGCGACCAGGTGATAGTGATCAGCTATGCTGACTACGACGATGCAGAGCTCCAGGACTTCGAGCCCAGGCTGGTCTTCGTGGACGGGCGGAACCGCGTGGCGAAGCCGGGGATTCGGAGGGCGAAGTAGCCGGCTCCTCCGGGTTCAGAGCACTCCGGCAGTGTTAGGAATGACGATCGCCCCGCGGTAGGACCGCGGGGCGATCGTCATCTTCCACCCCCCGTTGTGAACTCTGGCCGCTCTCGATCGTCCAAGATTAGAACACTCGCATTTTTCCCTGATCGTCGCACAACGCGCGTAGCGACACTGGCGTGAACTTCCCGAGGCACCGTCGTCATCTCGTTGTAGCCAAACACATTGCGACTGTCGGTCGCCGCTGGCACGAGGGTCGCTCTATGCGTGCCGATGCCACACCGCACGTCCTCGGTCGTCACCCCACAACGGCGCGTCTGCCGCGATAGGGCTTCGCTGCATCGCGTTGGCTCGTCTGTTCCACGAATGCTATTGACCGGCAGGTCGATGGAGCTGGCAGAGTCCCATGGAGTAAACTCAGGTGAGGCACCCATTCAGATGCCGATCATTCCGGTCACACGATTAGCCGCCACCCCAACAACCGACCAGGCGAATGGCGAGGTCCTGCTCTGGCAGAGCAAGGTCCGCCTGGGGTTCGGCCTTCTCGTGTGTGTGGCGGGCGTGGTGCTGCTGGCCAGGGGAACGTTGACGAAGCTGCCTCACTTCGGGGAGGCCACAGTCATCGGCTACCCGATGGTGGTTCTCCTGTTGAGCTTTCTGGTGCGCTGGCGCGGCGAGGCGCGCGACTGGATGGTGGGGACGATGCTGGCCGCGGATATCGCGTTCATCTTCGGGACCACCTATGCCGTGGTTCCGCCCGAGTATTACGACCGGGCGTTGCTCTTCGGCTTCGCCATTCTGCACCTCACCGAGTTCTACTTTGGCCGTACCTTCGCGTGGTCGGCTCTGTTTGCGGTGGCGGTTGGCTACCTGGCGATGGTCATGAAGGCGATCGATGACGGAGCCGCGCTCTCGTGGGAGCAGGAGCTGTGGTCGCTCGCGCTCTTCGTCGCCACCTCCGGGTGGTTCATCATACATTACGGCAATTTCAAGTGGCGGTTGGCCCGTATCGTCACGCTCTTCGAGCGCGCCGAAGAGGGTGATTTCTCGAGTGAGTACGATGTCTGCGCGGACCTGCACCCCGATAGCGTCACGATGGTGGGACGGGCGTACAACCGCGTGCGGTCGCAACTCTCGAACCTCGTGCTCATCGACGCGCTGAGCGGGTGCCACAACCGCCGCGGGCTGGAGCAGCAGCTCTCGCAGGAAGTGTCGCGCGCCGCACGCAGCGGTGAGGAGCTGGCGCTCATCGCGCTCGATGTGGATCAGTTCAAGACCGTCAACGACACCTTCGGCCACCTTGCTGGCGACGCGGTGATACACGAGGTGGGCGAGCTCCTGCGCGGTGCCGCGCGCACTGGAGACCTTGTGGCGCGTACCGGAGGCGACGAGTTCATGCTCCTCCTTCCCGAGACCAACGCGGCAGGTGCCTTCCGTCTGGCCACGCGGATTCGTGAGGAAGTCGCGTCAAGGCGCTTCGATGGAATCGCTGGGAAGATCCCGATAACTGTGAGTATCGGGATCGTGGCGGTTCGGGTGCACGACGAGAACATCATCCACGACCTGCACTCGCGTGCGGATGAGGCGCTCTACGCGGCCAAGGACGCGGGCCGGAACCAGGTGAGTATCTGGACCCCCAATCTGCGCGCGATCGCTGTTACCCGCGCAGGCCTGACGTTCGGGGCCAGGGCGGTGGGGTGAGTGAAGGCCCGTCAGCCTGTGGCTGACGG
>DATCXG010000326.1:0-7724 GCA_036565945.1 Gemmatimonadaceae bacterium | reverse complement strand
ATGACAAACACCTGCCCCGCCGCACCGAAGAGGCGGGAGAATGCCACGAACGACAGATTCACGGCATTCAGCATGAGCTCGACGCTCATGAAGATGATGATCGCATTGCGTCGCGTGAGGACGCCGACGACGCCGATCGTGAACAGCACTGCCGAGAAGAAGAGTGCTTCCGCCACCATGAGTCAGACCTTTCGCTTGGCGAGAACGACCGCGCCGATCATTGCGGCCAGGAGTAGCACGCTCGTCACCTCGAACGCTAGCAGGTACTCGTTGAAGAGCGGCGTGGCCAGCTCTGTCACGACGTTGGTCCCGGGGGCCGGGGCGAGGAGCTGCTGCGGAAGATGCTGCCGGCCAAGCACGAGAAGCTCCGCAAGAAGCGCGAGCCCAGCCGCGCCCGCCGCGAGTCGTGGTCCAAGGCCCGTGATGTCCGCTCGCCCCACGGGCTGGCCCAGGTTGAGCAGCATGACCACGAACAGGATCACCACCATGATCGCCCCGGCATACACCATGACCTGTATGACGCCGATGAACTGGGCGTCCAGCATCACGTAGAGCGCCGCGAGGCAGAACATCGTGTTGACGAGCCACAGTGCGGCCGCCACGGGACTCTTGCGGGTCACGAAGGCTACCGCCGACGCGATCGCCACGAGGCCGAACAGGTAGAAATGAAACTGATAGAAAAGCCCGTAGTGCATCACTCGCCCTTGGGATCGTCGGGGTCCCACAGCTCACTTACCGGGTGTGTCTGTGCCGTGAGTCTCTCCAGGTCGTACACAAAGCCGGCGCGGCTGTACTCGGAGTTCTCGTAGTGCCGTCCCACGTGGATCGCCTCTTCCGGGCATACCTCCTGGCACATGCCGCAGAAGATGCAGCGGAATTCGTCGATCTCGTAGATCAGCGGGAAGCGGTTCCCTTCCTCATCCTCGCCAGGCACGAGCTTGATGCAGTTGGCCGGGCAGATCTGCGGGCACAGCCCACACGCAACGCACTTGGCCTTACCGTTCTCATCGGTGAGCATGCGATGCGTGCCGCGCCAGCGAGGCGAGAGATCCCACCTCTCCTCCGGGTACTGCAGCGTCTTCTTGTGGGGGTCGACCAGGTGCTTGAACGTGAGCGCCATGCCCGAGAGCGTGGCTCTCAGGTAGCTGGTCTGCTCGATTGGCCTGTTCAGCACCGTCACTTGTATAGCCATCTGTCAGTCTCCCTCCGCATTCGCCAGCGGCGATGGCGCACTCACGGCACGGAGCCGTGCGAGCTCGGACATTGTGAGCCGCGTCGATGCGGGGCTCACGATGCGTCCGCGGTCCAGGATCACGAAAAGCAGCGCAGCCAGTACGATGTTCAGCGCGCCGAGGCTCGCCCAATATACCGGAATGAAGCCCAGCCAGTACGCGTTGGGTGAGAGGCCGAGCGCACCCAGTGCGAGTAGCGCGGCTGCCATTACCACGATGTAACAGAGCGTGAGCGGAATCATGACCTTCCAGCCGAGGCTCATCAGTTGGTCGTAGCGGAAACGCGGGAGCGTCCAGCGTATCCACATGAACAGGAAGATGAAGAATCCGACCTTGGTGACGAAGAACGCCAGGGTGATCAGCGTCTTCCACCAGGCCCATGGCGCCGTGTTGACGGCGGTGAGGAACGGCACGCTCCAACCGCCGAAGAAGAGCGTCACCGTGAGCGCGCTCGCCGTCACGACGTTCGAGTACTCGGCGATGAAGAACATGGAAAACTTCATCGCGCTGTATTCGGTGTGGTAGCCGGCGATCAGCTCCGACTCGGCCTCGGGGAGGTCGAACGGGAGCCGGTTGGTCTCGGCAAAGGCGGCCACCAGGAAGATGAAGAACCCGATCATGAGCGGGAACACGTTCCAGCCGTCCGTCACCTGCTGTCGCACGATGGCCTCGAGCGAGACATTCCCCGAGAGGAGGAGCACCGTAACGGCTGCCATCCCCAGGGCGACCTCGTAACTCACCATCTGCGCGCTCGACCGGATTCCGCCGAGGAGCGAGTATTTGTTGTTCGAGCTCCAGCCCGCCAGCACGATCCCGTAGACGCCCAGCGATCCGATCGCCAGGATGAAGAGGAACCCTACCGAGGCGTCCGCGATCGCCATGTTCACCACCCCCCATCGCGTGGGCAGTGGGGCAGCAAAGGGGATCACCGCGAAGGTGATGAGCGCCGGGATGAACGACATCACTGGAGCGAGGATGAAGACCGGCGTGTACGCGGCAGCCGGGTACGTCTCCTCCTTCATGATGTTCTTGAGTCCGTCGGCCGCTGGCTGGAGCAGACCGAACCGTCCACCAACACGGTTGGGGCCATGCCGATCCTGGATCCAGGCGGAGATCTTCCGCTCGGCCAGGGTGAGCATCGCCACGCCAACCATCAGCACCGTGAACACCACGAGAATCTTGATCACGGTGAACCAGAACCAGGGCGCCCCTTGCACGGGCAACTGCCGGTCGTATACCTGCTGGAGTAGCAGCAGCGAAGCGAAGGACATCACCTGGTCGTCCCCGCGGGTTCGGTGGCGCCGGTCATGATCTGTCCCTTGAGGCCAACGGTCTCGTAGCTCATACCCGCATAATCGGGGCGCGCGGCCGCCAGTGCGTCGAACACCTCGCTGGCGAGGAAGTAGCCAGCGCCCTCACCGAGGAAGGTGAGCAGGTCTCCTATCGCCCACCACGTGGGATGCGCCATTCCCGACGCGGACCTGGCTTGCATGTAGCGCTGAACTCGTCCGCGCAGATTCGTGAAGGTTCCCTCCTCCTCGGCCATGTTGGTGGTCGGGAGTACCACGATCGCGTCGTGAGCCGCCTCCGGGAGCGTGGTGCCGACGACAATCACCGCGCTCGCACGCGAGAGAGCGGCAGTGTCCGCTTCATTCAGGTCGTGGTCAGCGATCACCAGGACGTCGCCATCGCGCATTCCATCGAGGGGCGTGTCCGTCTTGGTGAAGCCGAGCAGTTCCGCGGCCTTCACATTGGCCGCGCGCTCGGCACGAAGCGCGAGGTCGGGCACACCAGGTAGCGGTACCTCTGGCCCACGCCGCACGCGGAACGCGCCAGCGCCCCCGGTCCTCTCCACCAGGCGCGAGAGCATGAAGAGCGACTCATTGGAGAGCATGGGGCTTGCCAGCACGAAGGCGCGCTTTCCGTTGAGATGCAGCGCCGCTGCCTGGAGTGCTGCATCCCAGTCGGTTGCCACCAGCCGGTTGCCGCGGCGCACCAGGGGAGCTTCCACCCGGTCCGTACGGTTCATCCAGTGGTAGTCGAGCCGACCCGGGTCGCAAATGTAGTACTGATTGACCTCGGTGTTCGAGCGCGGTCGCATCCGCACTACCATGTTGTCGCGCGTCTCCATGATGATGTTGCAGCCCTGACTGCAGTTCGGGCAGATGGAAGGCGTACGATCGAGCTCCCACGAACGGGCCTTGTTCAGGAAGTCCTTGGACAGGAGCGCGCCAACCGGACACAGGTCGATGACGTTGCCCGCCCACGCATTCGAGAGATCCTTGCCCTCGAACTTCCCGATCACCGCGCGGTCGCCACGCTCGCTGACGTTGAGCACAGTGTCCTGCGCGACGTCGTTCATGAAGCGGACGCATCGCGTGCACATGATGCATCGATTGGTGACGTACAGAACGTCGCCACCGAAATCTTCCGCGGGGTTGAAACGCTTGGGGTCGTGTGAGCGACCCTCGGCGCGTCCCTCGCGGTAGGCATAATCCTGTAGCTCGCACTCCCCCGACTTGTCGCAGATGGGGCAGTCGAGGGGGTGGTTGAGGAGCAGGAACTCCAGCACGCCCTTGCGTGCCTCCAGCGCCGCCTCTGTGAAGACGTGCACCACCTGACCCTCCGCCGCTGCTGTGGCGCAGGCGGGCGCGAGCTTGCGGGACTTCTCCACTTCCACAAGACACATCCGGCACGAGCCCGCAACCGGGAGCCCCGGATGGTAGCAGTAGTGCGGAACGAGGACTCCGGCCTGCTTGGCCGCCTCGAGAATGGACGTCCCATCGGGGACAGTGACCTGCCTGTCCTCGATAGTGAGCGTGATGAGCTTTGCGTCTGCCATTTATGCCGCCGCTGAGGCGCCCATGGGGCACCGCTTTCCCTTGATGTGTGCCTCGAACTCATCGCGAAACTTGCTGATTCCCGATGCGACCGGCACGGCGCACGAATCGCTCAGTACGCAGATGGTGGTGCCGGTCATGTTCTTGCCGAGTTCGAGGAGTGTGTCCAGGTCTTCCATCGTTCCCTGCCCGTGCTCGATGCGTTCCATGATCCGGGTGGTCCATGCGGTGCCCTCACGGCACTGCGTGCACTGGGCACAACTCTCATGCGCGTAGAAGCGCGTGAGTCTGGCGATGTGCTTCACCATGCATTGCGTGTCGTCTAACACGATCACGCCACCGGAGCCGAGCATCGAGCCCTGCGCCACGAACCCTTCGTAGTCCATGAAGGTGGCCTCGGCCTCCGCCATGGTCTGGATGGGCACCGACGATCCACCAGGGATCACCGCCTTGAAGCGTCGTCCCGGCAGAGGGCCGCCGGCCAGGTCGTAGAGGAATTCCTTGAATGGGAATCCCATCTCCACCTCGTAGACCCCCGGCCGCGCCACGTTGCCGCACACCGAGAAGAGCTTGGTGCCGGTGCTCTTGGGACTCGAGTGTGACATCCCCTTGTACCAGGCCGCACCCCGGTTGAGGATCTGCGGCACGGCGGAGAGGGTCTCGACGTTGTTGATCGTCGTGGGCTTGCCGAAGAGGCCCGCCACTGCGGGGAACGGGGGCTTGATGCGGGGATTCCCGCGCTTGCCCTCGAGCGAGTTCATGAGCGCCGTCTCTTCACCGCAGATGTAGGCGCCGGCACCCTTGTGCACGTGGACGTCAACCCGGTGACCGGTCCCCATCGCGTTCTTGCCCAGCAGGCCGGCCGAGTACGCTTCCTTCACGGCGGCGTTCATAGCCACGAGGGGCTCAGTGAACTCCCCGCGGATGTAGATGTACGCCGTCTCCGCCCCTATCGCGTGGGCGGCGATCGCCGCGCCTTCCACGAGGGCGTGCGGCGTCCAGCGCATGATCTCGCGGTCCTTGAAGGTGCCGGGCTCCGATTCGTCCGCGTTGACGCACAGGTAGTGCGTCTTCCCGTCGTCCTGCTTCATGAAGGACCACTTCATGCCCGTGGGGAAGCCAGCGCCACCGCGTCCGCGGAGACCCGACTCCTTCACCTCGTTCACTATCTCGGCCGGCGTCATCCCGAGCGCCTTCTCCAGCGCCTGGTAACCGCCCTTCTGCTTCCACCCAGCGAGCGTCCGCGCCGTGGGGTCGCCGAAGTACCGCGACAGCACCGGGGTCTCTCGTGGGTGCGACTTGTGCGGGTAGCCCATTATGGAAGCTCACTGAGGATATCAGGAACCTTGTCCGTATTCACGGACTCGACGAACTCCTCGTTGATCATGACTGGCGTGGCGAAGCCGCACGCGCCCAGGCACTCGGACTCGACCACCGTGTACCGGCCGTCCGGCGACGTGGCACCGAGTTGGCCGCAGCCTGTGTGCTCCAGAAAGGCGCGCGTCACGTTCTCCGCCCCACACGCGCCACACGGCGAGGTGGTGCATACCTGAATGAAATACTTCCCCACCGGGTGCTGGTGGTACATGGTGTAGAAGGTCACCACGCCCTTCACGTAAGCGGGCGTGAGTGACAGCCGCTCGGCGACTTCCGTCATCGCTTCCTCGCTCACCCAGCCGTGGGCGTGCTGCACCATCCAGAGTGCCGGCAGGAGCGCGGCCATCTTCGTGGGATAGCGCTTGAGCAGCTCCTTCAGCTCCTCGTCGGCCGCGCCTACGAACACGGGTTTGTAAGGCTCCTGCTCATCATGCGCGCCGTGGGAAGCGTCGCCTCCGGGCCGTGCGCCGCCAATCTCGTCAACGTTCACCGGTCGATCTCTCCCATTACGATGTCGATGCTGGCGTTGATGGCGATCACGTCGGACAGAAGGTGCCCCTCCACCATCTTCGGGATGGCGGAAAGGTTGACGAACGATGGCGGTCGGATGCGCCAGCGCACGGGCTTCGCCGTGCCATCCGACACGAAATAATACCCCTTCTCGCCCTTCGGGCTTTCCACAGCGACGTAGCACTCGCCGATTGGCGGACGTGGACCCTCCATCACCTGCTTGAAGTGGTGGATCATGGATTCCATGTCGCTCATGGCCTGTGATTTCGGAGGCAGGATCACGCGATGGTCGCTGCTGTTGATCGGTCCATCAGGCAGTCGCTCCAGCGCCTGCGCCAGGATTCGCGTGCTCTGCCTGAGCTCCTCCATGCGTACCAGGTAGCGGTCGTACACGTCGCCCCGCGTTCCGACCGGGACGTCGAAGTCGTACGTCTCGTAGTCCAGGTACGGGAAGTCCTTCCGCACGTCGAATGCTACCCCAGAGGCGCGCACCATCGGGCCCGAGAGTCCGTAGTTCACCGCCTCCTCCGCATTCATGGCACCGATGCCAGTCGTGCGGCCCACCCAGATCGCGTTCCGCGTGAGGATGCGATCCACTTCATAGACAGTCTTGGGGAAGTTGCTGATGAAGTGTTGGAGCTGATCGGTCCAGCCATCGGGGATATCTGCCGCCATCCCGCCCACGCGCGTCGCCGTCGTCGTGAGGCGCGCGCCCACCCAACGCTCGAGAAGGTTGTAGATGTTCTCCCGCTCCTGGAACGACCACAGGAACGGGGTGAACGCCCCGATGTCGATGCAGAAGGTGCCGAGCCACACCAGGTGTGACATGATACGCGAGAGCTCCATGGCGATGACGCGTAGCACCGTGCAGCGCGGCGGGACCTCCACGCCGAAGAGGCGCTCCGCGCCCAGCACGAACGCTACGTTGTTGCCGATGGAGTTGAGATAATCCTCGCGATCTGTCCACGGGATGATCTGGTTGTACGTGCGGTACTCCCCGATCTTCTCGAAGCCGCAGTGCAGATAGCCGATGTGCGGGATGCAGCGAACTACCGTCTCACCGTCGAGCTCGAGAACCAGGCGGAGCACGCCGTGCGTCGCCGGGTGCTGGGGCCCGATGTTGATCAGCAGGTGCTCGCTGGCCAGCTCGGGTTCCATTGCGGGCGGCGGCTCCAGGGTGGTGACGGCACCATTCTCGGTGATGGTGAGCGGTGTCCGTCTGGGACGCCCCTGCCCATCCAGACCCGAGGTGCCGAGTGCCACCTCCACCGTTCGCGTTGTCTTCGCCATCCTACTCTCCCGTCAACTCGCCGCCCGTGAGGCGACCGCGCATCTCGGCGGGAAGATCCTCGAACGCCTGGGCGATCGTGATCTCCTCCATCGAGTAGCGGGCCTCCGGGTTGGCGGCGAGCGCCTGTCGAAGCTGCTCGGAGCGGCTGAACCGTCCGCGCAGCGGGAAGTCTTTGCGCAATGGATATCCTTCGCGGTACTGCTCCCACATCAGGATGCGCCTGAGGTCCGGGTGGCCGGTGAAGGAGACGCCGAACATGTCGTAACACTCGCGCTCGAGCCAATCGGCACCGCGGTACACGCTCCAGACGCTGGGCACGACGAGCGGCTCGTCCTTGCGGAGCTCCACCTTGAGACGGAGGAAGCGACGGTACGGGAGCGAGCGGAGGTGCCACACGACCTGGAGCGGCAGCTCGAGATCGCGGTATTCCACTGCCGTTACGTCGGAGAGGTAGTCGTACCGCTCCCCTTCGTC
>DATCXG010000311.1:0-2953 GCA_036565945.1 Gemmatimonadaceae bacterium | reverse complement strand
CTTCAGGACCCGATCCCATCCGTCACCTGACTCATCACGCAGTCAGCACGACCTTCTCGCAGTTGTCACGCTTGTGCACGAACATGTCATACCCCTTGGCCGCGTCCCTGAGTGGCAGGTGATGCGTGATCACGAAGGTGGGGTCGATCTCACCCTTCTGGATGCGCTCGAGTAGCGGGCGCATGTAGCGCTGCACGTGGCACTGCCCGGTCCGGATAGTGAGTGATCGGTTCATGAGGGAGCCGATCGGGAACTTGTCGATGAATCCGCCGTAGGCGCCGATCACCGAGACGGTGCCGCCGTTCCTGCACGCCATGATCGCCTCGCGCAATGCGATGGGACGGTCGGTCTCCAACATCAGCGCCTGCTTGGTGCGGTCGTAGGCGTACTCCGCTCCGTGCGTGTGGGATTCGAGTCCCACCGCGTCGATGCAGGCGTCGGGACCGCGGCCGCCGGTCATCACGTCGAGCACCTCGCGGACGCTGTCCACCTCCTCGTAGTTGATCGTCTCCGCGCCCGCCTTCTCGCGAGCCATCTGGAGCCGGTAGGCGAAGCGGTCGATCGCGATCACGCGCTCGGCACCGAGCAGATGAGCGCTCGCGATGGCGAACTGACCCACCGGTCCGCAGCCCCAGACGGCGATCACATCGCCCGGTTGGATGTTGCACATCTCCGCGCCCATGTAACCCGTCGGCAGAATGTCCGAGAGGAAGAGCGCCTGGTCGTCGGACAGTTCCTCGGGAATCTTGAGCGGCCCCACATCGGCGAACGGGACCCGCACATACTCCGCCTGGCCACCGGCAAAGCCGCCCGCCAGGTGCGAGTAGCCGAAGATCCCAGCAGGCGCGTGGCCCCATAGCTTCTCCGCCATCCACGCGTTCGGGTTGGAATTCTCACATAGCGAGTACGCCTCGGCCCGACACGCCACGCAGTTGCCACAGGCGATGGGGAACGGAACAACCACCCGGTCGCCCACGGCGAGGTTCTTCACCTCGCGCCCCACGTCCACCACCTCACCCATGAACTCGTGGCCCAGGATATCGCCACTTTCCATCGACGGGACGAAGCCATTGTAGAGGTGCAGATCGGATCCGCAGATCGCCGTAGATGTGACCCGCACTATCGCATCGCGCGCGTTCAGAATCTCGGGGTCGGGTACGTCCAGCACTTCGATCTTCTTCTTGCCCATCCAGCAGGTCGCCTTCATCACTACTCCTCCCACTTCCTCGGTGACTCGAGGCGGGCCGCGGTATGGCACGGCCCGCGCTCGCACTCGTGAGCTCTCACACCGTGAGATTCTTCTCCGCCGGCTGTGCGGGATGGATGCCCCGCCGTACAGTTGCATCAGAGAGCACGACCTCGCCCGTCTCAATCACGTTCTTGAGTGCCCTCAGGTCGTCATTCACCTGCTGACCCGGCTCCTCGCGAAACAGCTTGGCCAGCGTCATGCCCACCTTCCCTCCTGGCGGATCGTACTGCAGCGCAACAGTGATCTCCGTACCGCGTCCGCCCGGCGCCTCCTTGAATCGGACAGTCCCGCTGTGGGAAACGTCCGCGCCCTCCACCGTGCGCCACGCGATCAACTCGTTGGGCCGGTCGTCAATTATCTCAGCGTCCCACTCGACCGTCTGGCCGGCCGGTGCCGTCGCCCTCCAGTGCGATCGACCTTCTCCGGTGACCTCCACGGATTCGAGGTGGCGCATGAAGCGCGGCAGATTCTCGAAGTCGCGCCAGAATGCATAGACCTCTTCCGGCGTCCGGTTGACCGTGATGCTCTTCTTCACAATCGTGCGGCGTTCGCCGTTCTCTCCCCTCGCGATACCCGCATGGCGAGTCAGCCGTCGCGCGGAGACAACGTCCAGCGCGGTGACGCCGAGTACGGCGGCGGTGGCCGCGACGGTCTTGTCCTTCTGCGCGACATCCGACGTCAGGGTCGCTCCCAGGAGCGAGAGGTCAACCGCATCACCAGCGGTGCGAGCCCACATCCAGCGGGCGGGTCTCGCGGTCGAGAGCACACCGACGCCAGCGGCTATCTCGCGCGCCCCCAGCGCGCGCATGAGGGTGCGATTGCGCTTGCTGCCATCCACGCCCACCAGTCGAGCGACAGCACCTGGCGCCGCGATCTGAGCAACCCCGATGCCGACGCCCAACCACCCGAGCGCGTTCGCCAGGCGGCCTCTATTGCCCCTACCTCCACCCCCCACACTTTCGAGTTGTCGCCCGCGCGGGATGGAGCGCCCTGGCGGATGTACGGCGAGGTCGTCCACATTACCCGCGCCACCAGATGCTCTCTCGCGCGTGCCTGTTCCAGTTATGGTTGCCATCTCCCTCCTCCTGGGTCCGAAGCGGCGCTCGAAGCCCGTCGATGTTTGCGGTCATGATCGCGCTCGATCCCGTCTCACCTCTCCCCCAACCTGCACACGCCCGCGCTCACCACCGGAGTCGGCCGCGGCACGACGCTGCAGTCGGAGATCACACCGTGCGCTTCGTTGAACGCCTGCTCTGCCGTCCGCAGCTCCTCGAGCTTCTGGAAGAGAGCGGCGGTATCGGTGGGGACCGGACAGTAGGTGATCCAGAAGCGTGGGCCGCCGCACGCCTTGGCGCCCACCGGGGCTACCCCGCACTGGTCGGCGGTAGTGCAGCCATCCGTGATCGCCAGCGCGAGCGCCTCGCGCTCGAGGCGGTCTATCCTGGCACTGTCGGAAGCGTCGGAACCGGAGAACCCCGTGTGCGACGTAGTGTCGCCGCGGCCGGCCTCATTCGTGGCCGTCATGGAGCAGGCGGCCATCATCAGGGCGGCCGCGGTCAGGACGAGAGCTTTCGGAGAACGAGCCATGCAGGCCAGTTCCGCAAGGGCCGGACCCACGCCCCTGCCCCTCTGCGACATCTTCGCTCAGCAGTGCGCGAGCACTCAGACGCGACCGCCGCGGCCGAGACGTCTCGGCCGCGGCGG
>DATCXG010000294.1:0-5056 GCA_036565945.1 Gemmatimonadaceae bacterium | reverse complement strand
GGCGGAGAAATCTGAATCGGCTTCCGCTTTATACTCTCGCTCCGAGAACCCCGCGGACCTGGCGGCCAGCAGTAAAATACATGGGGTAGCGCATACACGTGGCGCGCTGTGTCGGCTCAGCGAAGCTGGCGTTCATACGGCGAATGCTACGGGACGGTCAGGGGAGAGGCAAGGGGCGGCGCAGAGGCCGCGCTCCGCGACCCATACGATGGGGTCGGGAAGCCCGAGCACCTGAAGAACATGGGCGGGAATGTCTGGTACCGCCGTGTGAACGAGGTAGACCGTCTCGTGTACGAGGTGTTCGACGACCGCGT
This sequence comes from Gemmatimonadaceae bacterium, assembly GCA_036565945.1. Lineage (GTDB taxonomy): Bacteria > Gemmatimonadota > Gemmatimonadetes > Gemmatimonadales > Gemmatimonadaceae > JADGGM01. The sequence goes on along the minus strand of DATCXG010000294.1, from coordinate 4,742 downwards.
GGGGTTTCTCCAGGCTCGATACCACTACTGAGCTGGCTGCGCCGACCGCAATCGCGGATCGAGGCTCGGCCAGAGCCGCTGCAGCGTGGTCGTCGGCCCGGTCGCCACGAGGAGTGGCACATTCTGCTCCTCCGGAACCGCCCACCGATCAACGATGCGCCCCGCGGGACGCACATCCTTGTAGAACGGGCGGAGGTCGCTCTCCTCCGTTCCGACGGTCACCAGCACCTCGCCGGGCCGGTCGCCCGGGCCGAAGAACCAGTAACTGCCGCAGGCGCAGATGGCCGGCGGCAGCCCCAGCGCCGGCCCATAGTAATCGATGGCACCCGCCTCGCCGTAGTTGTCCGCCGCGATGACGGCGAGCGCCCGCTCGGCCGGAGGGATGGAGTCGTACACCTGCGCGACCGCAGCCACACGCTCGCGCCAGTGCAGCATGTCGGCATAGTCCTGCGGGAGCTGTAGTGCACGCCCGGTGTTGGTCGCCACGCTTCGCTGGGGCCCCATCGTCGCGTAGCGCGCCATCGCCTCCGGCGGCAATACAGGGAGTCCGAACGGCAGCGCCAGGGCGCCGTAGAGGATGATGGGCACAACGACCGCCACTCGCGCGACGATCCTCGCACGCCGCTGCGCCAGGTAGTCGATGATCCGCTCGGCCCACGCCGCGCCAGCGCCCAGGAGCACCGGGTATACCGGCAGGATGTAGTACGCCTTGCCCCGCAGTGCGAGAAGTATCGCGAGCGCACCGAGGCAGGTTACCGCGACGATGCGGAAGGCGGGGCGCCGCAGCATGTCCCAGAGCCCCGCGAGGGCGAGCAACGACGTCAGCCCAAGCATCTGCAACTGGCCCGCGAAGAAATCCAGAGCGGTCACGTGAACGAGCTGCTGCGCGGCGAGCTCGCGCGCGTAGAGGATCGCGGGCCAGCCAGTGCGGACCTGCCCGACGATGCTCGGCAGACCGATGAGCACAGCCACGAGCGCCGCCAGATACGGCCACCGCGTGGCCAACCAGCGACGGTCGCGGAGTACGAGCAGCGCAACCACCAGCCCTACGGCGATGATGCCGATGCTGAATTTGGTGAGCAGCCCGAAGCCGCCCGCGACGCCCACCGCGATCCACCAGCGCGCATCTCCGGTGCGCGCGAGCCTGACCAGCGCGAACAGTACCAGCGTCCACGCCAACTGGTCGAATACCACGGGCTGGAAGAGCGTCCCGCTGCGCAGGAACGCGGGGCTGGCGATCACCGCCAGCGCGGCCAGCCCCTGCGCGAAGCGGCGGCCGCCGAGCTCGCGCGCGCTGAGCGTGGCGAAGACCACCAGGAGCGTAGAGGCCAGCGCCGGCACCAAGCGAATGGAGATCAGGTCTACACCAATCGTCGCGCGCATGAGTTGCGCGAGGATGGCCATGGCGGGCGGGAAGTCCATCCCCCAGAGCTGCAGGTGCGAGCCCATCGCGAGGTAGAGGAATTCGTCGCGATGTAGGCCGTACGGCGTGATGACGACAGTCGTGACGTGCAGAGCGAGCTTGAGTACCACCGCGGCGGCGAGCAGCCAGCCGGCTAGTGGGGGACGCTTCTCGAGGCCTGGCTGGCGTCGTCCATACAAGCTCCGCCCTGATCCGCCGGTCAGTCGGCTACCCGCATTGGCATGCGCGATCCTCACGCGCCGGTTCCTCTGCCGCGCTGTTCAGCCGCCATCGCGCTGAGAGCCGCTCCGCGACGATGTCCAGCCCTCCCGCTCCACGAGCCGCGTGATGTGCGCCAGGTGGTGTTCCGAGTGCCATCCATACTGCGCCAGAAGATGGTCGAGCGTGAAAGTACGATCGTGCTCGGGATGGTGCCACGTGCGCGCGAACGCCGCCTCTGGGAGGGAGCGCAACAGAGCAACCCAGCGCCGGTGCAACGCCTCCAGGAGGACCAGCGAAATCTCGGGCGGGGTAGCGGCGACGTCAGCCAGCTCCGCCCAGGCGGCCTGATTGTAAGGCTTGATCGTGGGCTCGTCCTCGGTGAGCGCCAGCTTGAAACGCGTATAGCCGTTGAGGTGGCTGTCCGGAATGTGATGCACCAGTTGATGGACAGTCCACCCACCAGGGCGATACGGCGTCTGCCACTGCTCGGGCGTGAAACCAGCGACGGCGGCTCGAAGGCGCCGCGGCAGGGTCTCGATGCTCACGATACATTCTTCGCGCTGCTCGGCCGCGACGGGAGCGCTCGGCACAGGCATCCTGCCGATTGGATAACGAAGGTCTTCGGACACACTCATGATACCCCCAGGAGAATACTCACTTCGGCATCCGCGATGCGTCCGGGCGCCTGCCTGACACATCCCGCACGCGATGCACAGCGGGCGAGCGCCACGGGTGCCGCCGTAATAACCCAAACTAACGCCCGACTAATTACTGGCGATAGGCAGCCGGATCCCGACCCGGCCAGCAGCAAGCGCGATGCGACGTTCAGGTCCCGGCCGTTGTGGTCCCATTCCAAGTAGACATCGTCGCGATCATCGGCTCGACTGGGAACCCGACCGCCGAGCAGAGTTACCGACTCGTTACCGGACCGCCAGTAAGGGTGTTACCGACGGACGGCAGCTTCACTTCAACTCAACGGAGTGAATGCATGTTCGTCCCGAAGTACTCAGCGATCGATATCCTGGGACACGCCCTATCCGCCACGATCACATGAACGTAAGGAATATGCTCGCGCCCCCACTCCGGCTGGCGGTGCCTGCCATGCTCCTGGCGATCGCCACCATGGCCCCGGCTCACGGCGCCGCGCAGGAACCCGTGGGCCGGATCGTGGGACACGTGATCGAGGCGCAGACCGGACGACCGCTGGCCCACGCCACTATTCAACTTGTCGGGACCACGCGGGGCGCCACCACGGCCGAGGACGGTCGCTTCATCATCGCATCGATTCCCGCGGGCACGGTCACCCTGCATGTCCGTCTCCTCGGCTACCAGCCCAAGACCGTCACCGGGATACTGCTCCTTCCGGACGGCGTCGTCGAGCAGAACATCACACTCCAGCAGACCGCCACCCAGCTCGCTGCCATGGTGGTTACCGCCACCGCGGAGCGCGGGGCGGCAAGCGCGCTGCTGGACGAGCAGCGCAATGCCAGGGGAATCGTGAACGCCGTGGGTTCCGAGCAGATCGGCAAGAGCCCCGACGGCGATGCCGCGCAGGCCATCAAGCGAGTGAGCGGCGTGACGATTCAGGATGACAAGTATGTCTACGTGCGCGGCCTCGGCGAACGCTACACGACCGTGGCCCTGAATGGCACCCGCATGGCGAGCCCCGAACCCGAGCGGAGAGCGGTTCCTCTCGACCTGTTCCCCGCCGCGCTGATCCAATCAATCACCACCCACAAGACCTTCAGCCCCGACCAACCTGGCGACTTCAGTGGCGCGCGGGTGGACATACGCACGCGTGAATTCCCATCAGAGCGCGCGGTCACCTATTCGGTGTCGATAGGTATGAACGATGCGGCGACCGGACGCGCCGTGCTCGCCGCACCCGGAACCGGTCTGGACTGGCTCGCCCTCGGTGCGAGCGACCGCCGGCTACCGTGGGCTTCTGGTGACGTCGGGCAACTCTCGCCCGGACTCCAGGACCCGGAGCGGAACCAGTTCATGCGCTCGCTGCGCGATGCATGGACGCCATTCCAGACCACGGGGGCAGCGGACTACGCTCTCACCATGTCATTCGGCGGCGACGATGAGCCGTTCGGTCACCGAATCGGCTACATCGCATCCCTCACCTACTCGCGCAAGCAGGAAGTTCGGCGAGACGAGGAACAAGCCTTCGCCGTGCCGGTCTCGAATAGCCCGGGAGAGCTCCGCCCCTACAACGCATTCCGCGGTTCCACGGGGCGCATCGGCGTACTCTGGGGCGGCATCTTCAACCTCTCCACCTGGATCGGCGGGAAGACCAAGGTATCGCTCGACAACAGCTACGACAGGAACGCCGACAACGAGGCGTATCGCGACGAGGGTATCTACAACGACGAGATGTTCATCCAGCGCTCCGGGTTGCGCTACACGGAGCACAGTGTGCGCTCCAACCAACTTAGAGTGGAGCATGGGCTGAGCGAGCGACAGAAGCTCGACTGGGCGCTGACCAATTCCGCCGTCAGTCGCTCGGAGCCCGACCGCTCCGATGTCACGTACGGCCGCGAGTACGACCCGGTGCTGGGCGATACCCTGCCCCTCGCGCTGCTCGCGGGTACCCCGGACGCGAACAAGCGAACGTTCAGCGACCTGCACGAAAGCGTCTGGAACGCCGAGGCCAACTACACCCTCGACCTCGGCGCCCCTGGCCGCTCACCCGTCCTCAAGCTGGGAGGCGCCTTCCGCGCCACCGATCGCTCGGCCAACCAGAATGCCTTCGACGTCCTCGTGTTCGGCCTGACGCAGGCAGAGCGTGAAGCGAGTCCGGAGCAGATCTTCGACGGCCGCTACGCAGCCGACACGTCCAACCACCTCATGCTGAATCCCAACCAGGGTGGAGGGTTCTACGAGGTGAGCGAACGCATTCCGGCCGGCTACGCGATGCTCGAAGTGCCCATCGGCGATCGGCTGCGGTTGGTGGGTGGCGCGCGGGTGGAGCGGTGGGATCTGAACCTTCGCGCCGAGGGAATCCTGGTGGATACCGCGCGCGTACGGCGCACGACGACCGACGTACTGCCCGCGGCGTCACTCACCCTCAGCCTCACCCCGAACCAGAGTCTGCGGCTCGCGGCATCGCAGA
>DATCXG010000282.1:0-4859 GCA_036565945.1 Gemmatimonadaceae bacterium | reverse complement strand
GACTCGGATCGGCCAGCGATCACGGCCAGACCGGCGCCAGCGTCGTCCCGCCAGTCGGGAGGGAGCGCCGGTCGGGCGAGCAGATCGCGAAGGCTGACCGCGATGGACTTGATAGGTGTGAGCGAGTTGTTGATCTCGTGGCCCAGGACGCGCACGAGCCGCTGCCATGCGAGGCGCTCCTCGTCGCGCAGGGCCTTGCTGAGATCCGAGAGGACGAGGAGCTGGTGCGGGCGTCCACCCTGGCGGAAGGTACCGCGCCGCATCTGCCATCGGCCGCGTCCGCCGGGGAGGTTCAGATCTACCGTTCGCTCGGCGTCGCCGCGCAGGAAGTCGCCCAGCCCGAGCGCCGCGGATGTGCGTCCCATTATTGGCTCACTCGGCTCGCCCAGCAGTCGCTCACCTCCACGATTCACCAGTCGCAGACAGCGCATCTCATCGAAGGCGAAGATGGCCACGTCTATCTCGGCCATCACCGTGCGCAGGAGCGCGGTAGCCTCGAGCGCGGCCAGCCGTTGCGAACGGAGCGTGTCGCCCAGGGTGTTCACCTCGAGGAGAACCAGCCCGAGTGCATCGTCCGTCCGCGCGCCGCGCCCACGTATGGAGAAGTCGCCCTCGCGCAGAGCCGCGAGCATGTTCGCCACTGTCTGCAGCGGGCGCACGACTCGCTCGCGCAGAGTGAACGCCGTGACCAGCCAGAAGACGACGATCAGAATCGTGAGTGTCCACCGTACTCTTTCGGAAAAGCCGCCCGTCCACAGGAGGGTGATAGCCACTGTGCTACCAGGTGCCCCGATGAGGATGGCGAGCGCCAGAACACGTCGCTCGAATCCCATCCGTGCATCGGATGGCGGCGCTGGTGATCGCTCAGAGGCCATGCGCGGCGAGGCGCCGGTAGAGTGCGCTGCGGCTCAGGCCCAGCGCCTTGGCAGCCTGGCTCACATTGCCATCGCAGCGTGCGAGCGCCTTCTGGATGAGGAGTCGTTCTGCCTCACCGAGTGTCAGCTCCTCGAAGCGCGATGCCGCCTTTGCATTGCTGGTGCCTGCGCGGAGGCCGAGATCGCCCGGGCGCACAGTATCGCCCTGCGCGAGCAGCACCGCGCGTTCCACGGCGTGGTCGAGCTCCCGGATGTTGCCCGGCCAGACGTGGTCGAGCAGTGCCTGCACGGCCGAGCTATCGAATCCCGTGATCGGCTTGTGGTAGCGCTCCGCGTGACGACGCAGGAAGTGCGTGGCGATGAGCGGTATGTCTTCGCGTCGCTCGCGCAGCGGGGGGAGGACTATCTCGATCGTGTTGAGGCGGAACAGCAGGTCCTCGCGGAACCGACCCGCCTCGACTTCGGTGTGCAGCTCCGCGTTGGTCGCCGAGAGCACTCTGGCATTCACCGCGCGGGGGCGCGATGAGCCCACGCGCTCCACCTCGCCGCTCTGAAGTACGCGCAGCAGCTTGGTCTGCAGCGAGAGCGGTACGTTCGCAATTTCGTCGAGGAAGAGAGTCCCGCGGTCGGCCAGCTCGAAGCGGCCCACGCGGTCTGTCTTCGCGTCCGTGAAGGCGCCTCTCACGTGACCGAACAACTCACTCTCGAACACACCTTCCGAGAGGCCGCCCATGTTCACGGCCACGAACGCCTGCGACGAGCGCGGTGACACAGCGTGCAGCCACCGCGCCACCAACTCTTTCCCCGTGCCGTGCTCGCCGGTGATGAGGACGTGCGCGTCCGATGGACCTACGCGCTCCATGAGCTGGAGCACGGGCCGCATGCGCGGTGACTCGGCGATGATCTCGGGGAGCCCGCTCTTGCGCAGGATCCTGTTCTCGCCCTCGAGCCGTTGCGCGCGACGGATGGCATGCCCGAGCTCGATCTGGGTGCGGAGCGTGGTCATCAGGCGTGCATTGTCCCACGGTTTCTCTATGTAGTCCCACGCCCCACTGTGGATCGCCTCCACCGCACCATCCACGCTTCCCCACGCCGTCATGACGATGAGCGGCAGGTTCGGTTCGAGCGTGGCGATGCGCGGGATGATGTCGAGTCCCTCGCGTCCGGATGTCGTGTCGCGCGTGTAGTTGAGGTCCATGATCACCGCATCGAGGTCGCGCGTCTCGATTATCGAGAGAATCCCGGCTACCGACCGGGCTGTCTCGATCCGGAAGCCTTCCGCCTTGAGCATGAGGCGGAGTGCCTCGAGCACGTCCTGCTGGTCGTCAGCGATGAGGACTGTGGGGAGCGGTTCGGCTGTCACTGTGGTGGCGTCGCTCCTGGTAGTGGTCACGGTAGTGGCCTCGGATGTGGTTTCGACGGTGCTCTCCTCAATCAGAGAACGATGGCCCGTGGGAGGCTACGGACCAGACCACTTCGCAAGGCAACGGACATACCTGTTGGCCATGGATATAAGTATTTACAGGATAGTACGTTATGCATTCCGTGGCCAGTGGAAGTGTTCGAGAATGGGACGGTGTGTCGCGTGAGCGGACGGCGGGCTGGAGCGGTCGCGCGACGTCGCAATGATATGCGCGACATTTCGATGCCGCTAATGCCCCGATGTGGTGGTAGCATCTGCCATGTCCCGCACTTGCGCTATCACCCGCGCCGAGCCGATTCTATGTACATGCCAGCCGCGAAAGGTTTCTATACCGCCGAGATGGTACGCTCGCTCAACGCCAGCGAGCGCCGGCACTGGCCGCGCTACGAGACGGTACACGGGGAGCTACTCGTGAGTCCCGCGCCGCGCTGGTGGCATCAGGAAGTGGTCGGGGGCATCTATACTGCCTTGCGCGCGTACTTGTCGCGGGAGCGACTGGGGCGGGCGGTAATCTCGCCTGCCGATGTCACCTTCGGTGAGGCCGACACCCTCGTGCAGCCCGATATCTTCGTCGTGCCGATGGAGCAATCCCGGATGTTCGACTGGCGTCGTATCCGGCACCTTCTGCTCGCGGTGGAGGTATTGAGTCCGAGCAGCATGCGAGCGGATCACGAAGTCAAGCGGCGCTTCTACCAACGACAGGGAGTGCCGCTCTACTGGGTGGTTGACGCCGACGCCCGCTCTGTGGAGATCTGGACGCCGGAAGCTCGTGAGCCACGTACAGAGCGCGAGACGCTCACCTGGTATCCCGTCGGCGCTTCGGAGCAGTTCACGCTTCCGCTAGCGGATCTGTTCCAGCCGTAACTACAGGGGGCAGGGTTCAGGGTTCAGGGTTCAGGGGAAAAGACAGGAAGCAGGGATCAGGGACCAGGGATCAGGAACTACCTCGGGGTAGAGAGCTCTCCCAGAGGAGCCCTTTCTGATCCCTGATCCCTGATCCCTCTGTAGTTCCTGCCCCCTGAACCCTGAACCCTGCCCCCCGTAGTTAAGGTTCCTCATCCCCGTCTCTCCCACTCTCCTCCCGAACCCTGCCTCTCACTCCTGAATGCGTACTCATACTCTTCTCACCGGTCCCGCACTTCTGATGGCGTTCGCCCTCGCTGCCATGGTGCAACCCGCCGGGGCGCAGGCCAAGGGCGCGCTCTCGGCGGCCGAGCGTAAAGTCGTGCGCGCGGTGGATGCGCACAACGCAAATGCGCTCGCGTTGTTGGAGCGCGTCGTGAACATCAACAGCGGGACGATGAACTTCGCCGGCGTGCGCCAGGTCGGCGACATATTCCGCGCCCAGTTCGACTCGCTCGGATTCACCACCCGCTGGGTCGATGGCGCGGCGTTCCACCGCGCTGGACATCTCGTGGCCGAGCACCCGGGACCAGGACCGAAGCTGCTGCTCATCGGCCACCTCGACACGGTGTTCGAGCCGAGCAGTCCCTTCCAGCGATTCGAGCGCCTCGATGATTCCACGGCGCGTGGCCCAGGAATCATCGACATGAAGGGCGGCGACGTCATCGCGCTGTATGCACTCCGCGCACTCAAGGATGCGGGGCTCCTCGACCGCATGAACATCGTGGTGGTGTTCGATGGGGATGAGGAGGATTCCGGTTCTCCGCTGGCTGATGCGCGTCGCACGCTGACCGACGCCGCCAGGGGAGCCGCGGCCGCGATCGGATTCGAGGACGGCGCGGCCGATCCGCGCACTGCTGTCATCTCGCGGCGTAGCGCGGGCTCGTGGCTGCTCCGCAGCACCGGTACTCCCGCCCACTCATCGCAGATCTTCACGCCCAGCGTTGGCGCCGGCGCGGTGTTCGAGGCGGGGCGAGTGCTCGCTGCCTTCTACGAGCAGCTCTCGCGCGAGCAATACCTCACCTTCAGCCCCGGCGTGGTGGTGGGCGGCACTGCCATCGCATTGGATACGACGCTCACCGAGGGCACGGCAGCGGGGAAGCACAATGTGGTCGCCGAACACATGGAGGTGGCGGGCGACCTGCGTACGCTGACACCGGAGCAGCTCGAGCACGCCAAGCAGGTCATGCGAAGCATCGTGGCCACCCCGCTGCCGAACACGAAATCGGAGATCACCTTCCTGGAAGGTTATCCACCCATGGCGCCGACCGAAGGCAACAAGCGGCTGCTGGCCATCTATGATCAGGCGAGTCGCGACCTCGGCTTCGGCCCAGTGGAAGCAGTTGATCCCTCGCGCGCCGGCGCCGCCGATGTCTCCTTTGTCGCGCAGCTCGTTCCCATGGCGATCGACGGTGTCGGCCTCTCGGGCCACGATGACCACACCGAAAAGGAGACCGCCGACCTACGGATGCTACCCGCACTCACCAAGCGCGCCGCGGTGATGATGCACCGGCTGACGGAGAGTATGGGGAACTGAAGGTACGGGGGGGACGACGGGGTTCAGGGTTCAGGAGGTAAGGGAACTGCTAGGATTCCGGGAACGGCTCGTTGCACAGAGCTCTCTACATCGAGGTAGTTCCTGCCCCTGCCCCCTGAAC
>DATCXG010000279.1:0-3745 GCA_036565945.1 Gemmatimonadaceae bacterium | reverse complement strand
CTGTGGCTGACGGGCCTTCACATCATGAGCCCGCGACGGCGCGAGCCGGCCGATCCACGAGTTGCGAGTGTCAGCCGGTCTTCACTGCTTCGTAGCCCGCGCTGGCTGTCTCTATGCTTCCCTCCGAAACCATCACCGCTTCGCCACCCACGCGAACCGCGGTGACGCTGCCGTCCGATTTCTCCACTTCGATCTGGAGGATGCTCGGCCGGCCCATCTCGAAGCCCTGTTCCACGACGTAGCGCAGCGAGACATCGCTGGACGTGTCGCGCGTGGCCAGGTAGGCACCCAGCGCCACGGCTGCCGAGCCGGTAGCTGGATCTTCCGGGACGCTCAGGCCGGGTACGAAGACTCGTGCGCGGATGTCCGAGCCTTCCAGCTCGGGGTCGCGAGCGAACACCATGATCTCCGGCGCCCAGTACATCCTGAGCGAGGACTCCCAGTGGTCGAGCCGCACGCGCGAGCGGCGCACGGCATCGCGATCTCTGAGCGGTACGATGAGGAAGGGTAGTCCGCACGACACCGCCTGCGGCGCTACCATGCCGCCCAGGATGTCCCCTGGTTCGAGCGAGAGGATGTCGGCCAGGATGGAGCGACCGGGCGGCGGGGGGCCAAACTCCGGGCGTACGGCCGCGGTGAGTTGCGCGAAGGCCGGCTTCCCGGCCTGCACGCGGATGAGTACTGGTACCGGCCCCACGCCCTCCTCGAACACCACGTGCGTCTCCGGTTCGGAGAGCGGGATCGCCCCGATGGTGGCCAGCACGTACGCGGCTCCGATGGTGGGATGGCCGGCGAAGGGGACCTCCGCGGACGGAGTGAAGATCCTCAGCCGGCGGGTGTGTGCCCTGTCGGCGGCCGGATAGATGAACACCGTCTCCGAGAGGTTGAACTCCCGCGCGATCTGCTGGAGCGAGTCATCGGGTATCTCACGCGCATCGGGGAACACGGCCAGTGGGTTGCCGCCGAATACGCGTGAAGTGAAGACGTCGCAGGTGACGAAGTTGTGTTTCAACCTCTCACTCCTCGCCCATGAACGGGTACCCGTAGTCGCGCGGCGGGCTGAAGGTCTCCTTCACCGAGCGGGCACTCACCCAGCGGGTGAGGTTGAGCTTGGAGCCGGCCTTGTCGTTGGTGCCGGATGCGCGTGCGCCGCCGAAGGGCTGCTGGCCCACCACCGCTCCGGTGGGTTTGTCGTTGATGTAGAAGTTGCCGGCGGCATTGCGCAACGTGCTGGCGGACTGCCTGATGGCCGCGCGGTCGCGCGCGAAGATCGAGCCCGTGAGCGCGTACGGTGAGGTACGATCCACCAGCTCCAGCGTCTCGGCGAAGCGCGCGTCCGGGTAGACGTATGCGGTCACCACCGGGCCGAAGATCTCCTCGCACAGCATCCGGTAGCCCGGTTCGCGCGTCTCCACGAGGGTGGGCTCGATGAAGTAGCCAGTCTCACCACGCGCGGCGCCGCCGGCCACCACGGTGGCGCTCTTCGCCGCGTCGGCCAGGTAGCCGCTGATCTTCCTGAACGCTTTCTCGTCGATCACTGCGCCCATGAAGTTGCGGAAGTCCGTCACGTCGCCCATCTGGATGTCGCGCATGATGGCCACGGTACGGTCGCGGACCTCGCCCCACAGGGACTCCGGCACGTACACCCGACTCACGGCCGAGCACTTCTGTCCCTGGTACTCGAAGCCGCCACGCGCTATGGCCACCGCGAGTGCCGCTGGGTCGGCCGAGGCGTGTGCGACGATGAAGTCCTTGCCGCCCGTCTCGCCAACTATCCGCGGATAGGCGCGGTAGTTCGCGATGTTGCCACCGATCTGCCCCCAGATGGAGTTGAATACCGCCGTGCTACCGGTGAAGTGGACACCCGCGAAGTCGCGGTCGCCGATGAGCTGGCGAGAGATCGCGGCCGCATCGCCGGGCACGAAGTTGATCACACCCGGTGGCAGTCCCGCCTCCTCCAGCAGCTTCATGAGGTAGTACGCGCTCAACATCGCCGAGGCCGCCGGCTTCCAGATCACCGTGTTCCCCATGAGCGCTGGTGCAGTGGGGAGGTTTCCGGCGATCGATGTGAAGTTGAACGGGGTGACCGCGTAGACGAATCCCTCCAGCGCGCGGTAGTCGAGCTGGTTCCACATGGCCGTGTTGCTCCGCGGCTGCTCGTCGTACAGCTCCTGGGCGAACGATGGGTTGAATCGCCAGAAGTCGATGAGCTCGCACGCCGAGTCGATCTCCGCCTGATAGACAGTCTTGGACTGACCGAGCATCGTGGCGGCGTTGACCGTGTCGCGCCAGGTGGTGGCGAGCAGTTCGGCCGCCTTGAGGAAAACCGCGGCGCGATCCTCCCAGGGCCAGTTCGACCACTCGCGATGGGCGGCGCGTGCCGCGTCGATCGCCTGCCTCACCTGCTCGTCCGACGCCATGTGCCAGTCGGCGAGCACATGGTCGTGGGCGTGGGGCATCACCGTGTGCGCGATGCGCCCGGTGCGGATCTCCCGGCCGCCGATGATGACTGGGATGTCGGCCTTCTCACCGGCCATCTGCTCGAGTCGAGCCTTGAGCGAACGCTTCTCGGGCGAGCCGGGAGCGTAGTTGCGCACGGGTTCGTTCACGGGCGTGCTCACCCGGCGGTTGCCGTTGAAGCCGTACGTCTCTATCCCTGCTGGCGCGCTCGCACGCACCGATGATGCAGTCGATGGTTGCCCATCGTGTTCGACCGTCTCGCTGGCGGCCGGTCTGTCTGAAACTGTGGTTCTGGCGACTGGGGTAGGCATGGAAATCTCCGACGTTGAGCCACGCGAAAGATAGCCCGGAAGCGACTACCGGGAAGTTGGTTGCGCTGCTTCGTGCGCGGTATTCTGGCGAAATCGACCGCCGTCGGGACCGCTCTCCCGGGGTGGGAGTACGCATCGAGAGTGCGCTCGAAGTGAAAAATCATCGTGCGCCCCTATTGCGTCTACGCAGGACATCTTTACTTTGCTCCCCGATGGACCCGTGTTCCCTCTGTAGAACGCGATCCTTTCACCAATCGGAGAGGTCATCGATGGCCACCAAGAAGAAGGGCGGAGCCAAGACGAAGGTTGCCAAGAAGAGCGCGGCCAAGAAGGCGAGCGCGAAGACAGGCGCCCGGAAGAAGGCGGCCGCCAAGACTGCGCGTAAAGCCCCTGCCAAGAGCGCACGTAAGGCGCCTGCCAAGAGCGCGCGTAAGGCGCCGCGCAAGGCAGTGCGCAAGACGGCTCCGAAGAAGAAGCGCGCTCCGAACCCCGCCTTCATGCGGCCCGTGCAGCCTGACGAGTCCCTGGGAGCGGTGGTGGGTGCTAGCCCAATGCCCCGCACCGAGATCACCAAGAAGCTCTGGGCGTATATCCGGAAGAATGACCTCCAGGATGCCAAGGAACGCCGCATGATCAATGCGGACGACAAACTCGGCAAAGTGTTTGGAGGGAAGAAACAGGTCTCGATGTTCGAGATGACGAAGCTCGTGAACAAGCACATCAAGTAGTCCTGGGCCCGAGCTGGTCGAAGGCCAAGGGGCGTTCCATGGGGAACGCCCCTCTTTTCTTGGCGTAGCATTGAGTCCTGGCGTAGCATTCAGTGGCCGGCAGAGCTCTGCCGGCCGCTGTCCCACGCACGCTTCCCTCGCTACCTACCCATAGCACCCATGGCAGTGCCCACCAAGAGAAAAACGCAGGGCGAGATTGACCCGAAGAATGTCGTGGCCGCCGCTCGCCGTGGCGGTGGCCGGCGC
>DATCXG010000256.1:0-8919 GCA_036565945.1 Gemmatimonadaceae bacterium | reverse complement strand
GGCCTGGATCGCCGTGATCGCCGCCGTAAGAGTCGTCTTGCCGTGGTCCACGTGGCCAATCGTGCCCACGTTCACATGCGGCTTCGTCCGCTCAAACTTTGCCTTCGCCATAAGACAAATTTTCCCTGTTAGGAGTGTCGCCGTCGGGGCGAGGTGATGCGCTGGCTACGAGTCACGAACACTTGTTCGCAGCTCGCCGCAGCGGCATCGCCAGGCCCTACGCCTTTACCTTGTTGATGATCTCTTCCGCCTTGCTCTTCGGCACTTCCTCATAATGGCTGAACTCCATCGAATACACCGCGCGGCCCTGCGACGCCGAGCGCAGTGTGGTGGAGTAGCCGAACATCTCGGCCAGCGGCACGCTGGCCCCTATGACCTGTGCCTCGCCACGCTGGGTCATTCCACCAATCTTACCGCGGCGCGATGAGAGGTCGCCGAGGATGTCTCCCATGTAGTCAGCCGGGCACACCACTTCGACATTCATGATGGGCTCCAGCAATACCGGCGTAGCCCGCTTGGCGGCCTCCTTGAAGGCCATGGAGCCGGCGATCTTGAACGCCATCTCGCTCGAGTCCACATCGTGATACGAGCCGTAAATCAACTGCACCTTGACATCGACCACGGGGTAACCGGCGAGGACACCATTCTCCATCGCCTCCTTGATCCCCTGCTCGACCGGGCCAATGTACTCACGCGGGATCACGCCGCCCACGATCTTGTCCTCGAACACGAAGCCATTCCCAGGGCCCGAAGGCTCCATGTTGATCACTACGTGTCCGTACTGGCCCTTACCGCCAGACTGGCGGATGAACTTGCCCTCCACCTTCTCCACACGCTGCCTGATGGTCTCGCGATAGGCCACCTGCGGGCGGCCGATATTCGCGTCCACCTTGAACTCACGCTGCATGCGGTCGACGATGATCTCGAGGTGCAGCTCGCCCATCCCCGAGATGATGGTCTGTCCAGTCTCGGCGTCGGAGTGCACGCGGAACGTCGGATCCTCTTCCGCGAGCTTCTGCAATGCGATCGAGAGCTTGTCCTGGTCGGCCTTGGTCTTCGGTTCGATCGCCACATCGATGACGGGCGCCGGGAACTTCATGGCCTCGAGAATTACCGGACGGTCCTCATCGGCCAGCGTATCGCCGGTGCGCGTGTCCCTGAGTCCGATAGCCGCGGCGATGTCGCCGGCGAACACTTCCTCGATCTCCTGGCGCTTGTTGGAGTGCATCTGCAGCAGTCGCCCTACACGCTCACGCTTGTCTTTGGTGGCGTTGTAGACGTACGACCCGGCAGTCAGCACGCCCGAGTATACGCGGAAGAAGGTCAGCTTCCCGACGAACGGGTCGGTCGCGATCTTGAACGCCAGCGCCGCAAACGGCGCCTCGTCCGAAACCTCGCGCTCCTCGAACGTGTCGTCATTGAGGGGAACGTGGCCCTTGATCGCCGGCACATCGATCGGCGCCGGCAGGTAGTCGATCACGGCGTCGAGGAGCGCCTGGACGCCCTTGTTCTTGAAAGAGGCACCGCAGAGCACGGGCACGAACTTGCCGGCAATCGTGGCCTTGCGAATAGCGCGCTGGATCTCCTCCCACGTGAGCTCCGCGCCGTTGAGGTACTTCTCGAGTAGCTCCTCGTCATGCTCCACCGCCGCCTCGACGGCCGCGTGGCGCGCCTCTTCCACTGCCTCGACATACGCCTCGGGCACCGGCCCCTCGGTGAACGACTTGCCGAGCGTAGCCTCGTCGAAGACGATCGCCACGCGCCGCAGTACGTCGATGTGCCCCACGAAGAGCTCGCCCGACCCCATGGGCAGCTGCAACGGATACGCCCGCGATGTGAGCCGATCGCGAATCATCTGCACGCAGCGCTCGAAGTCCGCGCCTACCCGGTCCATCTTGTTGGCGAAGACGATGCGCGGCACGCCGTAACGATCAGCCTGACGCCACACGGTCTCTGTCTGCGGCTCCACTCCGGCCACCGAATCGAGCAGTGTCACGGCGCCATCGAGGACGCGCAACGACCGCTCCACCTCCACGGTGAAGTCCACGTGGCCCGGCGTATCGATGATGTTGATGCGATACTCCACGCCATTGCGCGGCCAGAAGCAGGTGGTAGCAGCGGAGGTGATTGTTATCCCTCGCTCCTGCTCCTGCTCCATCCAGTCCATCGTGGCGGCGCCATCGTGCACCTCACCGATCTTGTAGCTCTTCCCCGTATAGTAGAGGATGCGTTCGGTGGTGGTGGTCTTTCCGGCATCGATGTGCGCCATGATGCCTATGTTGCGGTAATGCGCGAGCGGTGTTTTGCGTACCATAGGGTCTCTGCTTCCGCAGCTCGGATCAATCCTGATGAATGCCAGCAAAAATGCGGATGGACCGGTCGCTCCTCTAACTGGAGCCGGTATCCATCCGCTGCCGCCGGGTGTGCTCGCCATTGCCGCACGAACGGGGACCCAAGGGCGCGCCGGGGGGTGCTGGCATCCCCGGCTGCTTCATTGTTCACCGAGCGGCGAGTACCGACCGCTGCCCGGCTTAGCCTGTTAAATGTAGCAGAGAGTGTGACCGTGTCAATGGCGACTTTTCACAGTCGCTATGACGGTCAGCCCGACGCCCCAGCGCAACTCGGGGACTTCTGAACTACCGCCCCACGAGTAGTACCGAGCGCACGTAGCGCGTCCAACCGCGAACGTTCCGGAACTGGTTCAGCGCGCGACGCACGCCGGAATCGGGGCGGCGCCCACCCACCAGAAGCTCCTTGTTCCGATCCCATGGGCGCACGCCGCCGTGCCCGCTCCGCCGCGGACACACTCCCCAACGCCACATCGTCCGCGCCATGAAGATCGACGGGCAGAGCGCCTCGGTCGGCAGGAGGTGGTACGTGAAATGGCGCTCCACTCGATCGAGAGCCATGGCGGACAGTGGCGGCCTGAGTGAGCGAAGCACATCGGCGGGCACCTCCACCCCCACGAGATTCTTCGCCAGGCGCAGGGTCCAGTAGCAGCAACTCCCACCGCGGCTCCCCCGCGCCAGCGCGACGAACTCGTCCCATCGCACGCCGCCACCATCGATCAACGCCCGGAGATCGCGAAAGGCCCGCCACGCGCCGGTGGTCATCATATGTGACCACGCGAAGTGGAGGCACAGGTGCAGTAGCTGGTCCTGGACGCCTGGAACGAATGTCCGGCGCCCCCGTACCTCGATCGGAACGGCGCGCGCCCAGATCTCCGAGACGGGGAAACGGAATGGGTTCCCCTCGAAGAAGAGGCCCGTGTGCAACTCCAGTTGCACCTCGAGCCCACCGCCGTCGGTCAGAGCGGCCAGGTGGTGATGCCCCCGATAGAAGCTCTCCATCTCTTCCATCCCCGACGCTACCCACCCAGCTTCGAGCAGCACGGCACGCGCGCGGCCCGCCGCACCATCCCGTACCAGTAGGTCTAGATCCACCATCGGCCGGCGCACGAACGAGCCGTACACGGTGATAGCGAGCGCAGCCCCCTTGAGCAGCATGACCTCGATCCCCGCGCGCTCCAGCGCAGCCAACGATTCCGCCAGACGCTGCTCCAGGTGCAGCATCCGGAACTCCGAAACCATCGCCAGGTGTTGCAGGTGCGCGGCCTGTGGCGGGAGCTCACCGGGCCGCGCCCCCACGGCCTGAAGGCGCTCCCAGATGACGGGCGCCGCGCGCTCTCGCTCCGCCAGCCAGCCGAGTTTCTCCCAATCCAACTCGCCACCCAGCAGCTCGCGAATGCGTCGGTCACCGAGGGCACCCCCGCTGGTGCCTCTCCCCGCCGTCAGCAGCAGAAGTTCGGCCTCGGGCGACAACATCGACAGACTCATGACAGCACTCCGCGTCAGTACTGCGCCAGCGTCCCTGTGCGGCGCGCGTAGTGCAACGCCTCAGAGAGCGCCAACAATCCCACCGCCGTGAGCAGGACCACGAAACCCAGAAGGGTCGCCACATCTCCCGCCACCGCCGAGAAGGGCATCCCCTCGAGCAGCGTGTGCCGGAGTGCGCGCAGGCCGTAGGTAAGGGGCACCACGTCGGACAGCCGCTGAATCCACGACGGAATCACTGTGGTTGGATAATACACACCACCGAGCAATCCGGAGAGGATCAGTACCGCCGACGGGAACGGGCCGGTGGTGCGGAAGGCCAGCACCAACGCGGCTGCCACCAGACCGAAAGGCAGATAGGCGAGAACGATGAGCGCTATGATGACGATAGCCACCAGGCCCTGGCCCCAGGCGAGATGCACCCCCAGTACGAGCCCGGCGCTCAGAAGAACCAGAGCCCGAATAGCGGTCCAGAGGAACTTGTAACCGATGAGCCCCACGAGGAGTGAGGAGAGCGACGCCCGGGTCCCGAGCAACGCCTCCAATGTGCCATTCGAGATCCCCGAAGAAATCACGCCCGGAACCGAGTTCACGGCAGTCGAGAGAAAGGAGTAAGCAATCATCCCCACCAGCAGGAAGCCAAAGTATTCCCCTCCCTGGGTGGCTATCGAGTTGGCCATGACAGGTTGCAGAGCGCGAGCTACGAAGAATAGCGGCACCACCGTCACCAGCAGCGACACGAGCGAGAGCACCATCGACAGCCGGTAACTCAGCGCCGTCCTCCAGCTGGCTCGGATCAGTGAGAGGACTTCACGCATCGAGCCGCCCGCCCTCTTCCCCAACACCGCCTTCCATCCTGCCGCGCCGCTGCAACACACGCTCGATCAACTCGGCTAACGACAGGTCCACACGTTCGAAGCGCGCTATCGCCACACCCTGCTCGGTAAGAAAAGCGATCACCTGGGCTGCCCTCTCGAGCCCGCCTCCTGGTACCTCCATCTCCACGACCGTCCACCCATCATCGTCGCTCGCTCGAGGAGCGACGTGCCGCGCCACGCCGTGCTCGGCCAGCGCGGCGATGCCAGGATGTCCTGGGTCCCGCGTCCACAGCCGGTACCGGTCGTCGCCGAGCTCCCTCGTGAGACTCTCGGTGGTGCCCACGGCCAGGAGCCGGCCACGGTCCAGCACCGCCACTCGATCGCACAAGTCGAGCGCCTCCTCGGCGTTGTGCGTAGCCAGCAGAACCGTGCACCCCTGCCGCTCGGTGATCTCCTCTCGCAGGAAAGCGCGGAAGCGTCGTGCGGAGAGCGGGTCCAGACTCCTGGTAGGCTCATCGAGCAGGAGAATCCGTGGGCGACCGATGAGAGCTCGGGCGATCAGCAGACGCTGTTTCATGCCGGATGAGAATGAACCCACCATCTTCGTCCCGGTGTCGTCCAGCCCGACCACTTGCAGTAGCTCCGCGGCGCGGCCCCTCGCCGCCGCCGTGGTGAGCCCCTGCAGCACTCCGTAAAGCTCCAGGTTCTCGAGCGACGAGAGCCGCCAGTACAGACTGCGCTCATCGGCGATCACGGGCGAGAGAACCCGGCGTACCGCTCTGGCATCCTGCACCACATCCAGACCGGCTATCGTAGCGGTTCCCTCATCTGGCAGGACGAGCGTCGCAAGGATCTTGAAGAGCGTGGTCTTCCCCGCGCCGTTGGGACCGAGCAGTCCGAAAAACTCGCCCTCCGCGATCTCGCAACTCACGCCCTTCAGCACGGGCGCATAGATAGTGCTCCGCGGATGGCGGACTGTCTCCAGCCACCCTCGCCGTGTTGGGAAGCGCTTGGAGAGCCCGTGCAGTACCACTGCTGGAGCCGAAGCGGCTGACCGGCCAAGCGGCTCACTTCGCGCGGGAGTAAGGCTCCCCTTCACATCCCCCCGCCCGCGGCCATCCGCGCTGCGCCAGGAGCACCATGCCACTCGAGAATCTGCTCGACCACCTCGCCCAGGCGATCGAGCCCCACCGCGGTCTCCAGCCGGTAGATCGGCACGGAGCCCGCTATGGTCACCGCACGCTCGAACACCCGCGACGCTTCGGGCTCTCCGAGCAGCGGACCGAGCGCTGCATGACGAACGAGTGAGAGCGCGGAGGGCACGGCCGGCATGGGCACACGCCGCGCCCCTTCCGCCATCGGCGACTCCGCGGTGGCAGGGCTCAGGAGATAGATGGCCGAGAGAGAATCGGGCTGGAACATCAGCCACTCGTCCGGAAGCTCATGTAGAAGATGCTTGTCTCCCGGCCTCGCGTTCCTCTGCTCCACCTCGAACAACTCGGCCGAGTCATTCCACAATTTTACATGGTGCACCCCCGGAATGGCGCGTGCCGGCGGGCCGGGCTCTACCGGGAAGACATCGTCGGTCACCAGACGTCCACCAGCGCGCGCGAGGGCCAGAGCGAGCGTCGACTTGCCGTGGAATTTGGGGGCGATGAAAGCCACCGTACCGTCGCCGAGCGACACGGCGCTGCCGTGTAAACAGAGGAGCCCTGCGGCGTGCAGTGCCATGGCGAGCACCCTTCCAGTGACGTCCGCTCGAACCGCACTCGGGTCGGGCTTCGGGCCAGCCCGCCAGGTGATGTGCCGGCCGTCGTCCGAGATGTCGTAGACACCCGTGTCGTCGTACTCGAAGCTGTAACCAGTCTGGTGCTTGAATAGCCGGACCCGACACTCCGGGCTTATCTCGAGCTCACCGAGTAGTCGAGCATCCACGCGCTCTTCGGCCGTTGCCCGCGCGCGCAACGTCCACGTGGCCTGCGCAGCGGGCATCTCGCGAAGCTCGGGGAAGGCGATCTCGGAGCGCAGGCATCCGCCGAAGATCGAGTAGTCGGGCATCAATAGGGGGAAAGAGAAAGGAGGCCACCGGCGATGCCGGTGACCTCCTCCCTGGAGCGTCAGACCGAACCGCGAGGGATGCAGCCTGCAGGGTCATTATCGCTGCAGTCATTGCCGGTAGCCGGCGATGTGGTACCGCAGATCGTGAAACCATCCGACGTGCCCTGAAAACCGACCTGCGTCAACTCGCGGAACGTACCGAACCGCTCCACCTTTGGCTTTTGGTACACTCGACTCCTCCTGTGTCGTGTACGACCGGGCCACTCGCCCGGCAGATGTACGGCCCACATGGCCGTGGACGTGCACTACTGTCAACCGTACCTGAAATCTTACCCCGCAATCACCGCTAGTGGCTCCCTCGGAACCCCTCCGACGGACGTGTCAGCCTGACTCATTCGTCCCCTCAACCAGAACTCAGCCTGCAAGGTCAGGAACAAATTGACGCCGACCTGCCCGTCGGCCGCACCTTTCAGGAATTGCGCGGTCGACCGACGAAGCTCCTCTGCATCGATCATTCCAGCTTCAGCGAGCTCTGACGAACGTAACATTTCTTCACACAGGGCTGGGAAGCCTTCCTTCATAGAGCGCTGGAAGTAAGCGCCCGTTGTTCCTGTCTTGGCTGGTCTTGGCGCCAGAACAGAGCTCGGCAACAGCCCTTTTACCGCCCGCCGCAGAAGCCGCTTGGTTTCTGGCCCCGAGGAGCGCTCCCAGCGGGGCCTAGTCACTGCGAATTCGATTACGCGGCGGTCGTAGAGGGGCGAGCGGAGTTCCACCCCCTCCTCCAGTGCCATCGCAGAAGCAAGACCAAAAACCCGCGGGAAATACGGATATGAAAGGTACCATTCCGTCTCATGGCGGACACAACTAGTGTGGCCACGCCGCAACGCTAATTCGCGTTCCCGCTCCTCCACGCCGTGACCCGCCATGAAATCGGCTCTGAGCCACGATGGTGCACGCCGTTCGAGGTAACCCACCAGTGGACGTCCGCCACGAAGCATGGCCGCAAGCCGTAGCGCGGGCGCCGGTAGAAGCGGCTGCACCGCGAGTCCGAAGAAGTTGCGGAACCCCGATCGGCGCATTCGCTTCGCGTTCCATTCACGCCAGAGCTCCAGCCACCGTCCATGACTCAACAGATCCGCGAAATATACCTGCGAAACCTGGAAGAGTTGGTCGCCGCCCACTCCCTCGAGCGCCACGCGCGTGCCCACCGCGCGACTGCCGCGTGCGAGCGAGCGGTGCCACATCTCGAAGGCATGGCCAAAAGGCTCGTCTCGCGCAGCCGCCCGCTCCTGAGGCCGGTCAAAGAATGGCACGTTGCCGATGTCCACCCAGTGTATGGGAACTGCCCACTGGTCCGCCACGGCCTGGATAATCTCGTCTTCGCGTCCCGGATCGCCCGGCGGGTAGCTCATCGATACCGGGAGAAGCGAGCGAGCATCGCCCCGCGAGCGGAGCGCCGCCTGAGCCGCGCCGAACACGGCCGGCGAATCCCAGCCGCCGCTGAGCCAGATGCTGGCGTCGCCATCTGGGGGGATACGCTCGATTGCGGCACGCTCCAGCAGGGCACGCAGTTCCTGCGCGGCCTCATCGAATGGCGGCACAGGGGTCGACAACTGGTTGGCCGTTGGTGGGCTCCAATGGCGCGTGAGCGTCGCCTGGGCTCCCGCAGGCCGAGAGAGCGTCCAACCGGCAGGAACGTTCCGCACGGCGCGATAGCACGTTTTCTCGCTGGCGCCGAACAGCCCACCAGCGATCTCCGCGACCGCCACGAGGTCGATGTCTCGCGAGCACCCGGGATGCGCGATCACACCTCCGATGGTGGACGCAATGACCAGGGTGCCACCGAACTCCGCGAAGAACAACGTTCGCTTGCCGGAGAAGTCGCGCGCTGCCGAGAGTCGACGTTCCCGTCTGCTCCACACTACGAACGCGAAGTCACCTTCGAGCCGTTGGGCACAGTCGTCGCCCCACGCGCGGTATGCAGCCATGATGAGATGGCTGGCAGTATCACGCGCCACTGGGATGCCCTCTCGCTCCAGAGACCGCCGCAGGTCGGCGCGATAGTAGATGGAGGCATCCGCGACCACCACGAGATCATCGTCCGCGAGCACCAGGACATCATCGGCGAAGCCCGGCCGGAGCTCCCAGTCGTAACGAGCCACGGCCAGGAGCGCCCCCTCGTGGTCATCGCTCCACACGCCGGAGCGATC
>DATCXG010000246.1:0-7704 GCA_036565945.1 Gemmatimonadaceae bacterium | reverse complement strand
CGCGGAGCGGAGCGCGACGCTCCGTAGCCGGCGAGCACCACTCCGTTGGGCGGGATCCTCGTGCCGCCACCCGTATGGACCTCGCCGCGCATCCGATAGACCACGGTGTCACCGCGTCGCGCAATGGGCACGAGCGCCACCTCGGCGACGTCGGCATCAAGTGTATCGCGCGGAGTCGCACTGCCGTAATAGCGATTGAACAGCACGAGCGCATTGGCGTGGGGAATGACGTTGATCGCACCGATGCCCACCGGCCCCCAGCGTGTGAGCCACGCTCCATCGAAGAGGAAGCGCTCGATGAACGGCTTACGGGCGCGCGTCAGCGCGAGCTGCGAGCGCACGTGGCCGGCTGGCGGGCGTGGCCCGGAGAGCGCTCTCACGAACGCCCCCCGCTCGATCTGGTTGTTCACGCTCTCGCCGCTCTTCACGTCGAAGAAGTCAGCGTTCACCGCGACCAGCACCACACTGCCAGCACCGCTCGATCGTCGAGCCATGGAGCTCGTGGTCTCACGGCCGCGTAACGAGTCGAGCGCGCGAACGCTCTCCACAACGAGATCGCTGCGGCGCAGGTCGACCTCCACAACGTCGATCGACCACGGGCCGGCGGGTCGCCCGATGTGCCGATAGACCACCCCGGGCGCCACCATGCGCGAAGCGATCGAATCCGCCACCGCCGACTGCGCACCCAGCGCAGTGGACGCCACCGTGAACGCCACAGTGGCCAGCAGCAAAGCCACGGATGCGCCGAGCGCCGCTGGCCAAGCCGAGTCAGTCGTGCTGCAGGCGACCGACGCCGGCCGCGGGATCACTGGTAGAGCAAGTATGGTCTGACCGCCGTCGCGAATCGAGCCGATTCACTCTCCCACTCGCGGAGCAGGTCGTCGGTGCCCGCTGTACTGGCTGAGCCGCCCTCCAGCGCCTTGCGCAGGGCGTCGGTGCCAGCGAGTCGGTCGAAGTGCGCGGTGCGCCACTCCCACTCGGCGGCGTGGCGTGCGTGGATCGCGCGCAGCAGGTGCACGCCAACGGTCACCGGCCGTACGCTGTCGCGGTCGGTCACGGTCACCTCGATCATCGGGATGGTCTGGCCGCCCCATTTCTGGCCCTCGGCGACGGTCCGAGACGTGGAATCGAACCGGACGCCGGCGAGTTTCTCGGAGTTCAGTTCACTCGCGATAGCGCCCGCGTCGTGCAGCCAGCCCGCGCCAACGAGGCGGAACGGCCTGTCGGTTCCACGCCCCTCGCTGAGGTTCGTCCCCTCGAAGAACACGGTACCCGTGTACAGCAGGGTCGCATCCATGTCGCGCAGGTTGGGCGATGGGTTCACCCACGGGATGCCAGTCTCCTCCCACCACATCGAGCGCTTGTAGCCATCCATCGGGATCACGGTGACGTTGGCCTTCACCTGCCCCGTACCCACCAGGTAGCGCAGCAACTCGCCCGGAGTGAGCCCGTAGCGCAGCGCCACGGGATACTGGCCCACGAATGATCGAAACTCATCACGCAGCATCCCGCCCTCGACGCGATCAGCCCGAATGGGGTCTGGGCGGTCGAGCACGATGAAAGGCTTTCCTGCCTTCGCCGCTGCCTCAGCGGCAAGCACCATGGTCCATTCGAAGGTGTAGACGCGGGCGCCCACGTCCTGGATGTCGTAGACGAGAACGTCCAGCTCGTCGAGCATCTCCGGTGTGGGTACACGCGTCTCGCCATAGAGCGAGTGAATGGGGATGCCCGTCGCGGAGTCCGTGCTCGACGCCACCTTGGCCCCAGCCTCGGCCGCGCCCCGCAGTCCGTGCTCCGGACCGAAGAGGGCTGTGAGCTTCACGCCCGGCGCGCGGAAGAGGAGATCGATCGTGCTGCGTCCCGAGCGGTCCCGCCCGGACGGGTTGGTGATGAGTCCAACGCGCTTACCAGCGAGCAGGTGCAGCGAGTCGCGCAGCAGAACTTCCACGCCGGGTAGTACAGCACCGTCTGTCGACCCTGCTCCACCCGCGCCGCCACTGGCACACGATGGAGCGACGCCGAGCACGGCGAGGGGGATGAGCATGAGCGCGGGGAAACGGAGCATGGAGTTTGGATTGGAGACGGTAAATGGAGGATGACCGTCGAGCTCAGGTCACCTCGGGGCAAGCAGAGCGCTACGCGAAAGCTGTGGCATACCGCGCGCAACCGCCAGCGCAATCTCTGGCCATCGACCGCGCCCCCTTCTAGAATTGGGCCGATGCCGGAGCCCCTCGAGAGGACCAGGCCGCCCATGATCGCAGCGGAGGGCGAAGGACCGGCAGCGCTTCTGCGTCCACCGGCGCTCGCGAAGGGCGACGCCATCGGCGTGGTAGCTCCGTCATACGCGCCGCGTCCGGGCTGGCTACTGCGCGGCATGAAGTCACTGGAGCATGCTGGATACCAGGTCATCCTCGACCCCGAGATCGCCCTGGACAGGCGCTTCAGGCGGGTGGAGGATGAACGACGCGCCGAGAACTTCATGGGAGTGTGGCTCGATCCGCGTGTGAAGGCGGTGATCGGCGGTACCGGAGGATACGGCGCTGTGCGCATGCTCCCATTCCTGGAGCCCGAGATCTTCCGCCTCAACCCCAAACCCTTCGTCGGCTACTCCGATATCACGGCGCTCCACCTATGGCTGATGCGACTCTCCGGCCTGCGCGTCTTTCACGGCCCCACGGTGGATGACCTGATCCCCTCCACGCGCGACCCCACCATGGCGAGTCTGTTGAGCGCGCTGACCACGCCGCGGCCGACGACGAAACTCGGTCGCGGAATCGCGCGCGCCGTGCGACCTGGACGCGCCGTGGGGCGCATCATAGGTGGTAATCTCTCTCTCGTGCAGCAGACCATCGGCACCCCATACGAGGTGGACACGCGTGGCGCGATTCTCTTCCTGGAAGAGACTGGCGACCCCATGAGCGTGCTCGACGAGCGACTCGTCCACCTGCGCGCCGCCGGGCTCCTGAACGCCCTCCAGGGCATCGTCTTCGGTCAGCTTTCCATAGACCGGTCCGAGGAAGACGAGTTCGAGGACTTCATGCTCGACCTCGTCTCCGACCTCCACATTCCCGTCATCACCGATTTCCCCGCCGGCCACGAAGTACCCAACCTCACCGTCCCCCTAGGCACGATGGTGGAGTTGGTCGCCGAGGAGAATACGGGTTGGATCTCCTACGCCGAGGACGCCCTGACTACAAGGGATCAGGAAGCAGGAACTACGGGGGGCAGGGTTCAGGGTTCAGGAGGTGAGGGAACTGCTAACTACGGGGTTCAGGGTTCAGGAGGTAAGGGAACTGCTAACTACGGGGTTCAGGGTTCAGGGTTCAGGAGGTAAGGGAACTGACAGGGGATAGGAGCTGCCTCGGGGGTGAGAGCTCTACCCCAAGTAGTACCTGAACCCTGCCCCCTGCCCCCTGAACCCCGTAGTTCTCACGCCGCTCGCCGGGCTTCCTCGCAGTTCATGAGGAACTGCTCCGCGGCACGGGCTACGTCGACGGGGAGGGGGCGCTTCTCGAAGGTGGAGCGTGAGACGCACACCAGGACCTGGTACGCCGAGGCGTGAAGGAGATGCTCGTCGGCGCTCATGACGTCGAAGTTCAGCGTGAGCGAGGTGCGTCCGATGTGGCTGAAGTAAGTCACCACCTGCAGCCGCTGATCCAGCCGCGCGGGACTATGGAATTCAGTGTGCATCACCTTCCTCGGCAGCCACATGTCGTAGCGCTCGAACATGTCGCGGAACGGTAGGCCGACCGCGCGAAAGAGCTCGGTCTCCGCCAGTTCGTAGAAGCGGATGTAGGCGCCGTAGCAGATGATGCCAGCCAGGTCGATGTCACCCCAGCGTACGTATTCTTCGATTACGAATGGTTTCTTCATGCGGTGGCGCGTGAGAGTGCGAGTGGCTTGAGGGATCTCTGATGCGACAGTGGGCGGCGCAGAGTGCAATATCATCCCGGCGCCCCCCCAAGCACAGCCGAGCACCAGTAGCCTCTCCTCATCCCGGCACTCCAGATGAGGAGCGACACTGGAAGTCTTCCCTCAGCAGGGACAGGTCTCCCCCAACCCACACTGGAGCTCGCACCTACAAGCGCTCGATCCGGGCTCGATCCGCGCTCGTTCAGCGCTCGGAGCGCTCGGGTAAAGTGCGTACCCCCGTCCGCGACACGTCAGCCGCCGTACGGGTGGTATCCGTGCGGGACGTATCGGCGCGAGCGCGGGCGGTGTCCGCCCGCGCCGTATCGCTCGGACTCGTGGTTGCGGCCGGCTCACCGACGGCGCGCGGTGAGGTGGCACAGGCAGCGGTGAGTACAGCCGCAACGATGGTAGTCATGAGCAGTCGAGACATTGCTGGCTCCGGTAGAAGTGTCGAGTCCGATAGAAGTGTCGAGTCTGACGACCTGCCACTGAGCGCAATCTTTCGGCCACGTCGCGCATCGGTTATTACTTCAAGGTGCGGGTGGCGGCAGCTCCCGCCGCCTCGCGGCGGCGCTCACGGCGTACCCATGCGATGCCCTTCGCCGGCCCTCCCTCGCCACGCTATGCGTGGAGCGAGGCGATCGACTGCGTGATGATGCCCGGGAGAGCCCCAAACAGCACTTGGGAGATGATCATGAGTGAAGATCACGATCCATCGCGGCGCTCTTTCGTCCTCTCCAGCGCCATCGCCCTCGCGGGCCTGGCGCTCGGCACGCGCACGATCCGCGCGGCCTCGGCGGCCGAGGCGAGCGAAGCAGGGCCCGATGACATTCCGGAAGAGGTGCGGAAGGTCTTCAAGCAGCGCTTCGGCGATCGGAAGATCCAGAGCGGACACGTCCAGCTCGATCTCCCCGAGGTCGCACCCGACGCACGCGAGGTGCCGGTGTTCATCGAGAGCGACCTCCCGGTCAACGACCAGCACTACGTGAAGGCCATCCACATCATCGTCGACCACAACCCCGACGTCTACCTGGCCGGATTCACACTCTCACCCGCGATGGGCGCCGCCTCGATCGACACACGCATCAAGATGCGGCGCAGCTCTCAGGTGCGAGCCATCGTCGAGACCAACACCGGTGAGCTCTGGAGCGCGGCCAAGCTGGTGTACACCACTCTCAATGGGTGCGTCTGATGACTACGACGATTGGCGATGCCACCATTCTGCTACCCACGCGGATCGTGCGTGATGCGGTGATCTCCGTGCGCGCCCGCATCTCGCACCCGATGCTCACCGGCCTCTCGAACGACGCGGAAGGCAAGCGCATACCGGCGCACTTCATCGACACCGTCACCGTGACGTATGGCGGGGAGGAAGTCGCGCGATTCGAGTGGACATCGGGCATGGCCAAGGACCCGTACGTGGAATTCCCGCTGCGAGCCACGCGCGAGGGACCGCTCACGATCACCTGGAAGGACAACAAGGGCGGAAACTTCCGGCAGACAGCCAACGTCACGTTCACTCCCTAGCGCGCCGGTGGCGCTGCACCATTCGCTCCTCCGGCTGCGGCGCGGAGCCAGGACAGCGGTTGCGGTCACGATAGTCTTCTCTGGCTTGTCGCGCGCTGTTGGTGCGCAGGACACATCGCGCGCACCAGCTACTGGCGCCGGCGACACCGCGGCCACTGCCAGTAGCGCGCAGGACACCAACCTCATCTCGGCCACCCTCACGGCCGATTCCGCCACCCGCGCGGCACTCGCCAGCAGATTGCCGCGAGATCGCATGGATACCATCGCCGCCTTCCCCATCCGTCGCCTGGCGGATGGCGTGTACGCGGTGGTTGGCGATACGGGTCGTGGGTCGGAAGGTCGGTCGAACGCGGGCTTCATCATCACCGACACCGGCGTGGTGGTCATCGATGCTCTTGCCAGCCCCGGGCAGGGGGAAGTCCTTCTGCGCACCGTTCGCACCGTCACGCAGCTCCCGATCCGCTGGCTGATCCTCACGCACCACCACCCGGACCATACCTTCGGGGCAATCGTCTTCAAGCGACTCGGCGCGACGATCATCGCGCACCCGGACCGCCGCACCCTTGCCTCGGCCGACGGCGACGATGCGCTGGTGAGCGGTTGGTCGGGCGTGCTGGGGCTCAGGCAGATGCGCGGCTTCGAGTTCGCCGACACGCCCGATATACCGGTGACGCGCGATACAACTCTCGTCCTGGGAGGACGCACGCTCACCTTTCTACACCCCAGTGCGGCACACACCGCGGGTGACCTCATGATCTGGCTCGCGAAGGAGCGAGTCCTCTTTGCGGGTGACATCCTCGTGGAGGACGGCGTGACGATGGTCGTGGATGGCAATTCGGGAGCGCTTCTCGCGGCGCTCGATACCATCAAGGCGCTCCAGCCAGCGGTCGTCCTGCCCGGCCACGGTCGCATCCCCGACGACCCCGCCGAGCTGGTAAAGCTCACGTCATGCTACGTGCTGGGCCTGCGCGCGGCGATGCGCTCTGACGTGGAGCAGGGCGTGCGGATGGGGCGCGCACTGGCCGCGCTCCCGCCTGCCGACCGCGATCGCCCTATCTCGAAGGCCTCGCGCCAGCGGCGCAACGCGGTCCGTGTGTACAACGAGATGGAGGAAGCTGTCATGAGGGGCGACACCGCGGCGGCGACTTCGCGCGCCGAGGCCGCACGACTCTCGTCGTGCCAGCGCTGAGCAGTCGCTGAGACCCGGTAGCCCGCCGGCACACCGTAACCCTCTCACCCAGAGGAACATTCTACTGGCGTGACAACAGGGGGCATTTCTAACGGTGCTCGACACGTCGCCTCTCGTGCCTTGCCCAGCGCGGCCGGCGGGGATAGAATAGTCTCCCCGTTTCCGGTAGCAGGAATGAGTCACTCTTCCACAGATCCCACGCCGGACGAGACGTTCATCTTCATCGGCGAACGTCTCTGGCTGGATTTCATCAACACCGATGATGTGCGACGCGGCGTACGCATGGACGCGTTGTGCAGCTTCGACAGGTTGGTGCACTGGATGGAGGCAGCCGAGGTGCTGGACGCCGAGCGCGCGGCCGGCATGCTGCGCCGCGCGCGTCAGCAGCCCGTGGGTGCCAGCGCGGCGCTCGCCGATGCACGGCGTGTGCGGGCCGCGCTTCGAGCGCTGGCGGAGCGCGGATCCATGGCGGAGGAAGTGCGCCGGTACGCGGTGTCCGAGATCAATCGGGTGCTCGGCCGGAGCACGGGCACGCGCCGGCTGGAGACGCGCGAAGACGGGTCGTTCATCCGGAGCTTCGTACCCGCGGGGGACGCCTTCGCCGGGCTCACGATCCCCATGGTGGAATCAGCCGCTGACGCGCTGGTGCTTGGCGAGCTCGCGCGCGTGCGCCGTTGCGCGGACCCACACTGCCCGCGGGTGTTCCACGACGGCACCAAGAACGGCCGCCGCCGCTGGTGCGATATGGACACCTGCGGTAACCGCGCCAAGGCGGCGCGGCACAGGAAGAAGCGTGGAGTGGAGAGCGTTACCGCAGGCGTCGGAGCTTCACCATCGCGGCTGGGCGATCGAGAGGGAGCCCCGCTGGTTCGATAGCGCAATCTGACACTGGCTCCGGTCGCCCGGCAAGTCAGGTACCGGGCACGTGCCTTGCTTCATGTGAGCGCCTGCAAGTGCCATCGAACCCAGGATCTCACCATGCCACGCAACCTGGTACACCGCATCAGTGGGCTAGCCAGTGCCATCTGCGTAGTCGCCGCAGTTGCGGCTTGCGCCACATCGCCGCGCGCGGTCGG
>DATCXG010000236.1:0-15142 GCA_036565945.1 Gemmatimonadaceae bacterium | reverse complement strand
TGGCCGAAACCACACCCGATCTCAGGGGCCTACCCAAGTCCCGAGCCTATTCCGAGCTCGCGGCGAACATAGACGCGGTCCTCGCCGGGATCCACGACGAGATCGCCGAGATGGCTACGATAAGCACGCTGATCCACCACGGCTTTGGCCACCTCTGGACGGGATTCTATCGTGTCACAGAACCTGGCAAGCAGCTTCTGGTGGGTCCGTATCAGGGAACACTTGGTTGTCTCGAGATCGGCTTCGGGCGTGGCGTGTGCGGCACCGTGGCCGCGGAGAGGCGCACCATCGTGGTGCCCGACGTGAACGAGTTTCCCGGCCACATCGCGTGCGACGCGCGGGCGCGCTCCGAGATCGTGGTGCCGGTGCTCGACCCGACCGGGAGCCTCATGGCAGTACTCGACATAGATTCCGCGAAGCCCGGTACCTTCGATAAAGAGGATGGGGATGCGCTCGAGCGCATCGTGCTCCGATTTGCTCGGCAATGAACACAGTGTGTGGCGCTCATTACGCACCGCGCGGGCGAGCGCTATCTTCTCCAGTCACCTCGCGTCAAGGCGGATCATGAACGGCTACTCAGACCCGATCAACCACGCGCTGGCATTTGCCGCGAAGCACCACGACCAGCAGGTGAGGCGTGGGACGCGCCTCCCGTACATCACCGCCGCCCCGAGCATCGCGCTGATCCTCACGCGATATGGGCAGGACGACCAGACCGTGGTTGCCGGCATCCTCCGGGACGTCGTGGACGACTACTCGCGCGATGGGCTCACGCGCGAGATGCTGGCCGCGCGGGTTGGCGACAAGTTCGGAAGCGAGATACTCGACATCCTGCTGCGCATAGTAGAACGACGCTACGATGACGACGGCGTGGAGATGTCGCAGCGCGATCGCAAGGAAGATCTACTCGCTCGAATGGCCGCGGCCGACGATCGCGCGCGGTGGGTGACCGCCGCCGAGTTGCTGCACAGTGCTGGAACGCTGACCGCCGAGCTGGCGCGCACGGAGTTCCCCGACAACGCCTGGAGCCAACTACCCGGCGGCCGTGATGAGGGAACGACCCGCTTCCGCCGCCTCTACGACCGTCTCACCGAGGTTGGCTTCCGCGCCGCGATCATGCAGGAGCTGGGGCGGATGGTCGACGATCTGGAACGTCGCGCCGTGCGGGCCCCCAGGGATTAGCGGGGCCGCGGTAGGCGGGTTGCGGAACTGCAACTGCGTGAACCACGGAGGCACGGAGACACGGAGAACTGCGAAAAGCTTTGGGAACTGCTCTTTGCTTCCGGCTCCGGGCGTGGCACTCGAGGCTCCTAGCTCCCTCAAGTCCCGCTCTCCTCGGCGAGAGGAGGCTCGAATGCCATCCCCCAAAACATTCGCTGTTGCAGTTGCCCTGGCTTTTGCAGTTGCAGTTCCCTCCGTGTCTCCGCGCCTCCGTGGTTCACGGCCGTTGTGGTTGGCAGTTGCAGTTGCAGTTCTCTCTTGCTGTTCTCGCTTGCAGTTCTCCTGCAGTTCTCTGTGCTGCTGGTAAAAGCAGTTCAGCAGTTCCCAGCTGGCGTCCCCACTATCGCGTCGATCTCGGCGAGTTCCGCATCTGTGAGACGCCAGCTGGCGGCGGCGGTGTTGGCACGCACCTGCTCGAGCTTCGTCGCGCCCGCGATCACCGACGGTACTACCGGCCGAACGAGCAGCCAGGAGAAGGAGAGCTCCAGCAACGTGTGCCCGCGAGCAGTGGCGAACTCGATGAGCCTCTCGACCTTGGCTAGTCGATCATCCGCCAGATGCGCCTCTCGTTTCTTGGAGGCCGCGATGCGGCTCCCCTCCGGCGGGGCCTGGCCTCGCCGGTACTTGCCAGTGAGAAGGCCGCTGGCCAGCGGGTAATAGGGGAGAAACGCGATCCCCATGCGCTCGCACTCCGGGATCACATCGCACTCGGCATCACGATGCAGAAGGTTGTACTCGTTCTGTACGCTCACGAATCGAGCCGAGTCTCCATGCACGGCGGCATCCGCCTCTCGGATCTGCGCGACCGAGAAGTTGGAGCAGCCGATCTCACGCACCTTGCCGGCCCGGACCAGATCGTCGAGAGCGGCGAGGGTGTCCTCGATCGGAACGTCGGGATCGGGTTCGTGAATCTGGTATAGATCGATATGGTCAGTTCGAAGACGGCGCAGGCTGTCCTCGACTGCCCGCTTCACGTACTCGGGGTGCGCGCCATGGTGCTCCTCATCCAGCTTCTTGCCGAACTTGGTGGCGAGAACCACGTCGTAGCGCCGCACTCCGAGCGCGCGGCCCAGGTATTCCTCGCTGAGCGTGGAACCGTAGTAGTCGGCCGTGTCGAAGAAGGTGATACCAGCGTCGAGCGCGGCGTGCACCACGGCGCTGGTCGCGTTGTAGTCGAGACGACTGCCGAAATTGTTGCAGCCGAGCCCGACCACCGAAACATCGAGCGTACCGATCCTCCGTGTGTCCACCGTGCCTCCCCCCAGTGTGTCGCTCACCCTTCGCCGGTTCTCACCGGTGCCCGTCGCGTTCACGGCGACGGGCACCGGTGCGCCTCAGTATGCAGCTCGTCCTATGCCCGTTCTCACTGCGTGTCACCGCACGAGACTCCAGCCGCTCGATGTCGTGCGGAGCCGCCTTACGATGCAACGCGCGTGGTTGCGCGGGCGCCAGCGATCTCCAGGTTGGGCTGGGCTTCACCAGACTCGCTGCCGTAGCGCCGCTGCACGTAATCCTCGAGTATCTCCAGGAACTCTGGCACTATCCGATCGCCCTTGAGCGTCACCGAGAGTTTCCCGTCCACGTACACGGGGGCCTTGGGTTCCTCGAAGGTGCCCGGTAGCGAGATGCCGATATTGGCATGCTTCGACTCGCCGGGGCCGTTCACCACGCACCCCATCACAGCCACGTGCAGCTCCTCGACGCCGGGATGCTTCTCCCGCCACACGGGCATCTGCTCGCGCAGATACTGCTGGATGTCCTGGGCCATGTGCTGGAAGAAGGTTGACGTCGTACGACCGCAACCCGGGCACGCGGTCACCTGGGGCATGAAGCTTCTGAGGCCGAGTGATTGCAGGATCTGCTGCGCAACCCGCACCTCCTCGGCGCGGTCGCCGTTGGGGCGCGGCGTGAGCGAGACGCGGATGGTATCGCCTATCCCCTCGCCCAACAGGATCGAGAGAGCCGCGGTGCTGGCTATGACGCCCTTGGTGCCCAGCCCTGCCTCGGTGAGTCCCAGATGGAGCGGGTAGTCGCAGCGAGCAGCCAGTCGTCGGTAAACCTCCACCAGGTCCTGCACGCCCGAGACTTTCGCCGAGAGGATGATGCGATCGTGCGCCAGCCCAACCTCCTCGGCCAGCTCGGCGGAGCGGAGCGCGCTCCCGAGCATCGCCTCGATGTACACGTCGTGCGCATCCCGCGGCTCTGCCAGGGCGGCGTTCTCGTCCATCATCTCCGTGAGGAGGTCCTGATCCAGGGACCCCCAGTTCACGCCGATGCGGACGGTCTTGTCGTTGTCGAGGGCGATCTGGACTATCGTCCGGAAGTTCTCGTCGCGCCGCTTCCCGCCCACGTTGCCAGGATTGATGCGGTACTTGGCAAGCACCCGGGCGCACTCGGGATGCCTGGCGAGAAGGAGGTGCCCGTTGTAGTGGAAGTCGCCGATGATTGGAACCTGGACGCCGGCATCTGCAACGCGGCGCGCCATCTCGGGGACGGCCGCCGCCGCGTCGTCGTTGTTGACCGTGACGCGGACCAGTTGGGAACCCTCGCGCGCGAGGGCGACCACCTGTTCCGCCGTCGCCGCGGCGTCGGCGGTGTCGGTGTTGGTCATCGATTGAACGACCACCGGGTGGCCGCTCCCTACCGGCACGCCGCCGACGACGACGGTGGCGGTGGATCTACGTGGTGCGAACGTCATGATCGAAAGCTATAGCCACCGGCGCCTGAATGGGATGGAATGGCCAACATGCCGAGCGGAATCACTGACGTGAATTCCGGGGCCGATCATCCGCTCGACGCCCTGCCGGATACCACCACTTCACTGTGCGCAACAACGCGGCGAGCAGCCGTGCATGGCCCATATCGTGCACGACACCGTCTCCATTATGTCTACGTAGCGAAGGAGGTTTCATGGATAAGGGCACCGACTTTCTCGAGAGCCAGGTCAACAACGCAGTCATGCTCCACAGCTCGTTCGTGGAGGCGCTCGAGGATCACGAAGACCAGGCTGACGATCCGCGCTACAGAGAGCTCTGCGCGCGGTACATCCCGATCATGAAGGAGCATCAGCGGCAGCTGGAGGACTACCAGAAAGCGCTGGGCTCAGAGGTGGGGGTGGGGAAGAAGATAGCCGGCAAGGTGGCGGGCGCAGCGCGTGGGCTCGCGGACGTGGCGCGCGAGGATGACTTCCTCAGGCTGGTTGGCGATATCGTGATGTCGCGCCAGGCAGAAGATACTTTCCGGACTTTCCGGGAGGCGGGGCGGACGCTTGGCGACCAGCCGTTGGCGCGTCTGGGCGAGGTAGGCGAGCGGCAGCACGACGACTATAACCGCGATGCCAACCGCTTGGTGCAGGCCATGTTCGTGGAGAATGTCCGTGGCGTGGAAGGCGCCGAGCGGGTACGTACGACCCAGCGGACGGAGCGGCGCCCCACGCTGTAGGGGCTCAGGCCGGTATTGCCCTTTTTTTCAGGGCGCTCTATATTCGCACCGGCACCACCCGATTGCTCAGAAGGCCCGGGCGGGCAAACCGCTCGGGCCATCGTGTATGAGGCACGGGTTGCCGGGTCGCAAGAGCACTGAGGCTTGTGCGTGCCCGTTTCACTTTGTCAGGGTTCGGCACGTTCCGCTCCCTGAACAAGATTCCATTCAGGAGTGGGAAATGCGTGTCACTGGTAAGGTGAAGTGGTTCAATGACGCCAAGGGCTTTGGCTTCATTACCCCGGACGATGGTTCGAAGGACTGCTTCGTGCACTACAGCGCTATTCAGGGCAACGGTTTCAAGACGTTGGCCGAGGGAGACGCGGTAGAGTTCGAGATCGTGGATGGCCAGAAGGGCCCCGCGGCTGAGAATGTGACGAAGGCCTGAACGGTCCTCGCTTCACCTTCGAACACAAGACAGAACGGCTCCCGAAAGGGAGCCGTTCTGGTAACTACAGGGTTCAGGGGGCAGGGTTCAGGAGGTAAGGGAACTGACAGGGATCAGGAGCCGCCTCGAAGCAGAGTTCTCGATCCCGAGGTAGTTCCTGAACCCTGAACCCTGCCCCCTGAACCCCGTAGTTATATCCTCCTCCGCGCCTCTTCCAGCTGCTGGGCGAGGGCGGTGGGACCGGTGGCGCCATCGACGTCGCGCAGCTTCACGGATGAGTCGGCGGAGAGCGCGTCAAGGACATCGTCCGAGAACAGCGAGTGCGCCGCGGAGAACGATGCGAGTGGGAGGGCCTTGAGCTCCACGCCCGCCTCCTCGCTCTCCCGCACCAGTCGGCCCACACTCGCGTGCGCCTCGCGGAAGGTGGCGCCCTTGCGAACCAGGTAGTCGGCTAGGTCGGTGGCCATCATCGCGCTGGTGAGCGCCGCGCGCATCCGGTCGGGCCGGAACGTGCACTCGGCGAGCGCGCCGGCCACGGCGGGAAGCACGAGCTGCATCGTGTCCACCGCGTCGAAGAGCACGCGCTTGTCGTCCTGCAGATCCTTGTTGTAGCCGCTCGGTAGACCCTTGAGGGTGGCCAGCAACACCGTGAGATCGCCGAGCATGCGGGCGCCCGAGCCACGGGCCAGCTCCAGGGCGTCGGGGTTCCGCTTCTGCGGCATCATGCTCGATCCGGTGGAGTAGGCGTCGCCGAACTTTATGAAGCCGAACTCGCTCGTGCCGTACAGGATGAGGTCTTCCGCGAGCCGCGACAGGTGCGCGCCGAGCAGTGCGAGCGCGAAGAGCAACTCGGCCACGAAGTCCCGGTCGCTCACCGCGTCGATGCTGTTGGGTGAGATGCTCGCGAAGCCCAGACTCTCCCTCAGCAGCAGGCGCGAGATGGGATAAGCGCACCCCGCGATCGCCCCGGATCCCAGGGGTAGCGTCCCAGCGGCGCGTGCGGCGGCCGTCACGCGTGCCCGGTCGCGCTCGAGCGGCCAGAAGTGCGCGAGCATCCAGTGCGCGGCAGCCACCGGCTGCGCCCGCTGGAGGTGCGTGTACGCCGGCATGAGTGCACCCGAAGCGCGCAGTGCAGTGGCGTGGTCGAGCATGACGGCCTGCAGCCCGCGCACCGCTTCGTCGAGAGCGGTGCAGGCGCTCATCGCCCAGAGGCGCGTGGCGGTAGCCACCTGGTCGTTCCGGCTGCGGCCCGTGTGCAGCTTGGAGGCGACCTCGCCCACCGCCTCGTGCAGCATCCGGTCGATCATCGTGTGCACGTCCTCGTCGGACGCTATCGGCGTGGCGCCGGCGGCCAGTCGCTCGGCCACGATGTCCAGCCCCCGCTCTATCTCGCGGCTCTCCTCCAGCGACAAGACACCGGCCCTCCAGAGCGCCACTGCCCAGGCCTTGGAGAGCCTGACGTCGTGGGGCCAGAGTCGGAAGTCGGTGCCGATCGAACGGTTGAGCGCTTCGAGCGCCGGTGCGGTAGTACCGGCGAATCGGCCGCCCCAGAGTTTATGGGAGTGATCCGGGGCGGCGTTGCCCCCCACATTCTCAGCCGCCATTGCGGGCTGACTGGAAGCGGGAGGGGTGGCTGAGGAGCGTGGATGCGCGCGCTCCCCTTCCCCCGCTCCGGCGGCTGCCTGGCTCCCGACGCCGTGCGATTCCCACCGCTCGGTCGCCGATGGCCCTCGAGCGCCGCCTGCTTTCGGGGCCGGCAAGGTCACGCGATCGCCAGCGCTTCGCGCTGTGCCCCGCCAGCCACTTGCTGGTCGGCGGGCGACTCGGCGGCCGCCTTCAACTTGCCTGCCTCCTGGTCCTTGAGTGCGCGCACCCGTTGCGAGAGTCCGTAGAGGCGGATGAAGCCGGCTGCGTCACCCTGCTCGTAGACGTCGTCCTCACCGAAGGTGACGAACCGCTCGTCGTAGAGCGCATTCTCGCTCGCGCGGCCCGCGATAGTGGTAGTGCCCTTGAAGAGGCGTAGCGTGATGGTGCCCGTCACCGTCTGCTGCGTGGTGTTGACGAAGGCGTCGTAGGCCTCGCGCTCGGTGGTCCACCACCGTCCGTCGTACACCAGGTCGGCGTAGCGCGGCGCGATCAGGTCCTTCGCGGCGAGCGTACGGCGGTCGAGCACGAGCTGTTCGAGCTCGCTGTGCGCCGTGTAGAGGAGCGTGCCGCCCGGTGTCTCGTAGACGCCGCGCGACTTCATCCCCACCAGGCGGTCCTCCACGAGGTCGATGCGGCCGATCCCGTGACGGCCGCCGATCTCGTTGAGGGTGCTCAACAGCTTGATCGGGGCGAGCGCCTTGCCGTTGACCGACACCGGCGTGCCGGCCGCGAAGCCGATCGTGACGTCCTCCGGCTCGTTGGGCGTCGCGGCCGGATTGGCGCTCAGCAGGAAGAGATCGTCCGGCGGCACCGATGCCGGGTTCTCGAGCACTCCACCCTCGTGCGACACGTGCCAGATATTGCGGTCGCGGGAGTAGATCTTCTCCTTCGTGGCAGTCACCGGGACGCCGTGCGCGGCTGCGTACTCGATGGCGTCCTCGCGGCTCCGGATGTCCCACTCGCGCCAGGGCGCTATGACCGGGAGATCGGGCGCGAAGGAAGCGTAGGTGAGCTCGAACCTCACCTGGTCGTTTCCCTTGCCCGTGCAGCCGTGGGCGAGCGCATCGGCGCCCACCGCGCGCGCCACCTCGACCTGCCGGCGGGCGATGAGCGGACGTGCCATGGAGGTGCCGAGCAGATACTTGCGGCCGTAGACGGCGCCCGCGCGGAGGGTGGGCCAGATGTAGCCGGTGATGAATTCCTCGCGCAGATCTTCCACGTAGCACTCTTCGGCGCCCGAGGCAAGCGCCTTCGCGCGCACACCCTCGAGCTCCAGGCCCTGTCCCACGTCGCCAGCCACGCAGATGACCCGCGCGCCGTAGCGCTCGCGCAGCCAGGGAACGATTATGGAAGTATCCAGCCCGCCGGAATAGGCGAGCACGATAGTGCGGATCATGGGAGCTCCGAGCGAAGAATAAATATGCTAGACCGGTGCATATTTAACCCGGGGAGCGGAGCCCGTCAAGCGGGCGGGCACAGCCGGCAGGGAGAGTCCTGGTTGGTGCGGCCCGGGGCGCCGCCGGCATCTGCATTCGGGCGGCTGCCGCGGCGGTCGAGGCCCCTCCGCGGAGTCCTGTGGGGAGCCTCAGGACTCCGCTATCGACCGCAGGCGACGGGTGACCTTGTTGCGCAGCGCGGCCGACCGGCAGATCACCAGCACCGTGTCGTCGCCCGCGATGGTGCCCAGCACCTCGTTCCACTCCTCGGCGTCCAGCGCCACCCCGATCGGCTGCGCGCCGCCTGGCAGCGTGTGGAGCACGATCAACTCGCCCACGCCGTCGATCTCCGTGAACAGGTGCGGCAGCAGCGCTTCGAGCGGAGGACGCCCGTCGTCGGTCGCTGACGCGGTCACGGTGTAGCGCGACGCCCCGTCCGCGCCCGGCACGCGCGCCACCCGCATCTCCCGCAGGTCGCGCGACAGCGTCGACTGCGTCACGTCCCACCCCCGCCGCAGCAGCAGCTTGCGCAACTCCTCCTGGCTCTCCACCGCCTGCGACTCGATCAGCTCCCGGATGGTCGCCTGCCGCTCACGCTTATTCGCCATGTGTGGCCTCCGTTGGTGAGGGGAGAATAGCTCTAAAGGTAAGACACGGGAACCGGGAACTACGGGGGGCAGGGTTCAGGGTGCAGGGTTCAGGGAACTACCCAGGGGGAGAGATCCCTCCCCAGAGACGATGCCTACCCCACCGCAGTCCCCTCACCTCCTGAACCCTGAACCCTGAACCCCGTCTCTTGACAGGCTCTTGTTGAGTGTTTATGCATTTCAAGTGCATAA
This sequence comes from Gemmatimonadaceae bacterium, assembly GCA_036565945.1. Taxonomy (GTDB): domain Bacteria; phylum Gemmatimonadota; class Gemmatimonadetes; order Gemmatimonadales; family Gemmatimonadaceae; genus JADGGM01. The sequence continues at coordinate 6,131 of DATCXG010000236.1, read as the reverse complement.
ATTCTCTGTGGGGGTACTGGGGGCCAGCGGCTATGCCGGGCGGGAGCTGTGCGGGTTGATCGCGCGGCATCCGCGCGCTGAGCTGGCGTTCGCTTCGGCGCAGACGCGGCGCGGCGAGGCCGCGGTCTTCGGTGGACGCGAGATTGTCTTCGTCGGGGCCGATGACGCGCCGCTCGATCGGGCGGAGCTGGTGTTCAGCGCGCTGCCCCACGGCGAGTCGGCGCGCTGGGTAACACGCGCTCGCGACGCGGGAGCGAAGGTGGTGGACCTCTCCGCCGATCTGCGCCCCGGCAGTCACCCGGTCGACGCACTTGCCCAGAGCGTGGTGCCTTACGGGCTCACGGAGCTCAGACGCGATGTGGTGCGCGGCGCGGACGTGGTGGCCAACCCGGGGTGCTACCCCACCGCGGTCCTGCTCGCGCTGCTTCCTCTGCTCACTCGGGGACTCGTCGCGCCGAACGGCACTATCACGGTCTCGGCGGCTAGTGGCGTCACTGGCGCCGGCTTCACGCCACGTCACGATCTTCTCTTTGGCGAGGTGGCCGAGGACTTCAGACCCTACGCCGTGGGAAACACGCACCGCCACATCGCTGAGATGAAGGCTGTCCTCCACGGCCTCGGCTGCGATACGGATCTGATATTCACTCCGCACCTCCTCCCCGTGGCGCGCGGCATCCTGGCCACGATCACCGTGCCGCTCTCGGAGCCGGTGGCCGACCCGCTCGCCCTCTGGCGCGAGCAGTACGCCGGTGAGCCGTTCATAGAGATCACCGCCCAGGCACCCACCCTGCGCGACGTGGTGCGGCGCAATGTCGCGCGGATCACCGCGCTCCCGGCCGCCAACGTGCGCACTCCAACTCTCATCGTCGTCGCGGCCATCGACAATCTCGTCAAGGGAGCGGCGGGCCAGGCTGTGCAGAACGGGAACCTCCTGCTGGGACTCGACGAGACGATGGGGCTCCCGGCATGATGCGGGTGATCAAGGTGGGCGGCCGGGCGCAGGACGACTCCCGGCTCGCCCCGGCGATCGCGGCGGCCTGGAAGGCGGCGCCAGCGGGGCTCTGCCTGGTACACGGTGGTGGCGACGGCATCTCGGCGCTGCAGCGCGCGCTGGGAGTGGAGCCGTCGTTCGCACTCGGGCGCCGCGTCACCGGGGAACGCGACATCGAAGCCGTCCGCATGGCCCTCTCCGGTACGGCTAACAAGTTGCTGGTCGCCCGCCTGGTGTCGGCAGGCGTGAGCGCGCTCGGTATCTCGGGGGAGGACGCTGGTCTCATCGTCGCAAGAGCGGTGAGCCCCGGTACGCTCGGGCGCGTGGGCACGCCCGAGCGCATCGAAGTGCGCCTCCTCTGGCACTTGCTCGACGGCGGCTACTTGCCGGTGATCTCCCCGTTGAGTCGCGATATCGACACCCCCGAGTGCGGCGCACTGAACGTGAATGGCGACGATGCCGCAGCGGCCATCGCGGTCGCACTCGGCGCGTCGGAGCTCCTGTTCGTGGCCGATGTGGCTGGCGTGATGGCGAACGGTGAGGTCGTATCATCGCTCGCCCCCGACGACGCGGCCGCGATGATCGAGCGTGGAGTCGCGACCGGCGGGATGGCGGCCAAGCTGCAGGCCGCCGCCACGGCGCTCGACGGCGGCGTGGAATGTGTGCGCATTGGCGACATGGAAGCGATTCTCGACCCATCGCTGGGAACCGCACTGGTACCATCCCGGAGTTTCGCATGACCGTTCTATCCGTACACTCCGACCCGCCGAGTGCGTCCGCCACGGCTGGCCTTCCAGACGCCGGAGCACTGCTCGGCGTCTACCGCCAGCCACCCATGGACATCGTGCGTGGCAGTGGCGTGGAACTGTTCGACGCCGATGGCAAGTCGTACATCGATTTCACCAGCGGGATCGGGGTGAACGCGCTGGGCTATGCCGACCCGGGGATCGCGCAGGCCATGCGCGACGCGATGGAATCCGGTGTGCTGCACACGTCGAACCTGTACTTCACCCCTCCTGCCCGCCGTCTGGCAGGGGAGCTCACGCGGCTCTCCTCGCTCTCCAAGGCGTTCTTCTGTAATTCCGGCGCCGAGGCGAACGAAGGTGCTTTCAAGTTCGCGCGGCGTTGGGCGCGTGAGGTTGGCGGGCCCGCGAAGCACGAGATCATCGCCATCCGCGGCAGCTTCCACGGTCGACTGTTCGCCTCGCTCGCGGCCACCGATCGCCCTCACTATCGCGCGCCATTCCGCCCGCTCGCCGGCGGTGTGCGCGTGGTGGAGCGTGATTCGCGCAGTCTCGAGTGCGCACTCAACGGCGAGACGGCGGCCGCGCTGATCGTGGAGCCGGTGCAGGGAGAGAGCGGTATCCGCGTGCTCGACCCCGGGTTCCTGAAGGAGTTGCGCGCGCTGACCAGCGAGCGCGGAGTGGCGCTCATCTTCGATGAGATCCAGTGCGGCCTGGGCCGCACGGGGTGGCTGTTCGCGCACCAGCGCGCGGGGATCGTCCCCGATCTGCTCACGCTCGCGAAGCCGCTGGCCGGTGGGCTCCCCATGGGAGCGGTGCTCGTCTCGTCTCACATCGCCGACACCATTCGGCCAGGCGACCACGGGACGACCTTCGGCGGCGGACCATTCGTGTCGTCAGTAGCGCTCCACGTGCTACAGCGGCTGACCGATCCTGCGCTGCTGGAGAAGGTACGCGAGACGGGAGAGTGGCTGGGAGAGGCCATCAATGGGATCTCCCAGCGCACCCGGCGCATCCGCGCGGTGCGCGGGATCGGTTACATGTGGGGACTGGATGTGATGCAGCCCGCCGGCGACGTGATAGCGCGAGCGCGTGAGGCCGGGTTGCTACTTGTTTCCGCCGGTGAGCACACAGTACGTATCCTCCCGCCCCTCGTGGCCGGACGTGAGGATCTTGCACGCGGCCTGGAGTTGCTGGAGAACGTACTGTGATGGACGAAGCTCTGACCCTGCGCCCCGCGCGAGCAAGCGACATCGCGGGCATCGGCTCGCTGGTGAACGGTTACGCCGCTGAGCGGTTGATGCTGCCGCGCAGCGCGGAATCCATCGCGCTGGCCCTGGACGACTTCGTGGTGGTGGTGGACGACCACGACAGGGTCGTCGCCTGCGGCGCGCTCAAGACCTACTCGCCGTCACTCGCGGAAGTGGCCTCGCTGGCAGTTTCCCGCGAGATGCGGAACAGTGGGCTGGGCAGCGTGGTGGTGGCCGAGGTGGAGCGCCTGGCGCGAGTGCGCGGCATCGTCGAACTGTTCGCGCTCACTCTCGCATCCCCGTTCTTCGAGTCGCTGGGATACGAGATCACCGATCGCGCGCGCTACCCCGAGAAAATCCGCCGCGACTGCGCGTCGTGCCCACGCCGGTTCGCATGCCGCGAGGTGTGCGTGTGGCGTGCGCTGTCCGCGATGAGCTTGAGCATCGCCGCTTAGCACGGGCGCCGCTCGCTGGCCGCTAGCGCCTTCCCAAAGCGTTCCCTTCCGGGCGCAACATCGTCTTTCAGGTTAGCTGGCGCATCCGGGTCGGTTTCCTCGTGATGCCCGGGCCACCCTCTCTGTGAGAAGGGCGTTCAGCGCTGTGCGTGGTGGAGGAGTGCCCGACTCCGCACGCATCTGACGACGCATCGTCAACGTCGGCCCGATCGCGCCGGATTTCGGGGCGTCGGCACCAGCCGGCATCAACATCATAAAGGAGATCGATCATGCACTACCGCCACGTGGCATGGAGCCTCGCCGCGTTCCTACTCGGTGCCAGCGCCAGCGCTGCCACGGCACAGGGGCTCCGCCCGGTGCAAGAGCGTCCGACCATCGGCTTGTTGGCCGGTATCAACCTGGCCGATGTGAGCGACAGCGATTTCGATGGCGCAGATAAACGGACTGGGCTGATCGGGGGAGTGTTTGTCACTTTCCACATCACCCCCGTCCTCGGCATCCAGCCCGAGTTGCTCTACTCGCAGAAAGGCGTGTCTTTCAACTCCTCCGATGTCGACGCCACGCTCAAGCTCGATTACATAGACATCCCCGTGCTTCTGCGCTTCAACATTCCCACGGATGGCGCACAGGTCCGCCCCTTCTTCGTGGCCGGGCCGGCGTTCGGCATACAGGTGAATTGCGGTATCAAGGCATCGAGCGACGGGATGTCCGGCTCGGTTGACTGCGATCGCATCGACGATGAATCTGGCATTGACTTCAACACGAAGACCTTCGACTTCAGCGGCGTGCTGGGTGCGGGCCTCGACTTCAACATCGGCCAGCAAACTCTGATGCTTGGCGCACGTTACGAGCATGGTTTCAGCGAGGTGTTCGACGGTGCAACCGCCAAGAACCGCACCTGGTCCATCGTCGCTGGCTTCGGATTCTGACTCGGTAACGACGCGAGCGTCTGAACCGGGATGGAGCGGTTATGTTCCCTTCGGGCTGATGCGTCGTCCTGTTGTGGAGCGGGCTGGTTGTCTCCGCCGCGTTGTATAGCGACGCGCTGCCCGCTCTAGCCGGGTCTCTCACCCCGGCGGCAGAGGGCGCACGACCCGGGTAATGAGATTCACAACCACGAACGGAGATTGTCAGGTATGAAGCGTTGCATAGTGGGTGTAGCGATGGGTCTGGCGTTGATGGCCACGACCGTCAATGCGCAGTCGCTCGTGCCGGTATCCAAGCCGGTGAGCTTCGGGATTGCTGGTGGTCTCAGCGTACCGACTGGTGATTACGACGAGCTGCTCAAGTCGGGTTACAACCTCTCGGCGCTGCTCCAGTTCCAGGGCCCGCTGTGGCCGGTGGCGATCCGTGTGGAAGGCCAGTACCAGGCCCTCGATGTGAAGGACGAGATCGGCGATGGCAATACCAAGACGATCGGCGGCCTTGCGAACCTGCTCTACTACATCCCAACGCAGGGCATCGTGAAGCCATACGTCACGGGCGGCGTCGGTTTCTTCCATGTGACGGGTGAGGCGGAAGGGGTGGACATCGATCCCGAGAACAAGTTCGCTTACGACTTCGGTGCCGGTGTGGAGTTTCGGCTCACGGGGATGAGCACCTTCGTCGAGGCCAACTGGCAGTCCATCCAGACCGAGGACGTCGCGCTGAGGACCATCCCGATCCGCGTGGGCATCAAGTTCTGAGGTATCTTGTCCCGTAGCACGATGTAAGGTTACAACACTGCCCCGCTGCTGGCGGGGCAGTGTTGTAATGCTGCCTACCAAGGCGTGGACGCGTACTTCTTGCAAGAGTCTTCGCGCTCCGATGCGCACCCCGGGGGCCACGTGGCGGGCACGAGAACGGGGCGTCGTTCAGAGAGGGTTGATAACGGAAACCGGAAGGGGGGTTCGTACTATGAGGCAAGGCAAGTCGATCAAGGTCATCGCCGCAGGACTGATTCTCGCCGCCGCCGGGAGCATTCCGCTCTCCGCGCAGGTGATGTTGTCGAGCCCGGTGCGCTTCGGGATCACCGGAGGTGGCACGGTGCCGGTGAGCGACTTCGAGAACGTGTCGGAGACGGGCTGGCACGCGGGCGCCCTGCTCGATGTCGGGCTCCCCTTCGTTCCACTCGGCTTCCGCGTGGATGGCGTGTGGCACCAACTCGGTGAGAAGGATCTGGGCAGCGGGCTCACGTCCAAGAACCGCATCATCGACGGTACCGTGAACGCGACCTATACCTTCGGTGCCATGGCGCCCACCAAGTTCTACCTCATAGGCGGCGTGGGTGTTTACAACCTGAAGAGCGAGGTGGAGGGCCAGCTTCCGATTGTAAACGACCGGAGGCCTGCGCCGAGCGATGGCTTCGGTCCTCGGGTCGACTCCGGCGTGAACGAGGCGCGGGGGAGCTCGACATCGTTCCAGGTAGGCACGTCGAACGACGATTCCGATTCTCAGACCAAATTCGGCGTCAATGCCGGCGCCGGCCTGCGCCTCCAGCTCCCTGGCCTCACCACCTTCATCGAGGCGCGGTGGCACAGCATCTTCACCGAGGGCAAGAATGTGCAGATGGTGCCAATCAGCATCGGGTTCACCTTCTGATCGGACGCTCCCGCTCGTGGGAGCGAGCACGAGCTGAGTTGGCGCTCGCTCTCAACGATGCGTGAGAAGCCGCAGCGCAATGACCCCGACCGGAACTTTCCGTCGGGGTCAT
>DATCXG010000234.1:0-2639 GCA_036565945.1 Gemmatimonadaceae bacterium | reverse complement strand
CTTCATCCTGACCGCGGCACCCATCGCTCTCGTCGTGGCGAATCCTCCGGCAGACCGGCGGCGCGCATGGGCGGTGTGCGGCGCGATCGTCCTCGGATGGCTTCTCTCGCCTTATGCGTTGGCGTGGCCCGACGTATTCCGTCTCAACTTCGGTCACAACGCGCTGCTCGTGAAGCCCTCGCCGATCCTCGAGTTTCGACCAGGATTCCGTGCGAGCACCGGCCTGCTTCTGGCGCTGCCCCTCGCACTCGTGCCGTGGATCGTACCGCGCGGGCGATTCGCTCGTCGCGAAGTGGTGATCAGCGGTGCGCTCTGGTTGGCGGGGCTCGTGGGCTTCGCATATGCCGGGCGGTTGCTCCTCTGCTGGTGGCTCATCACCCTGCCCACTTCGGCCGCGGCGCTCGGGGAGCTTGGGCGGGGAAGCCACTCAGCGGCACCGAGGCGCGGAGTGAAGATCGCGTCGTACACCATCGCAGCTGTGCTGCTTGCTACGCTGATGACTATGACGCTGCCGCAGTGGCGCGCCGAGGGAAACACTGTTTCGCGCCGCCTCCCCGTCGAAGCGAGCGCATCGATCGAGCCGCTACTTGTATGGCTCGATTGCCATGTCAGGCCCGACACCGAGGGCCGCGTCTACACCTGGTTCAACTACGGTAGCTATCTCGCCTGGCGGCTCCCCGGCTACTCGGCATCGATCGACGGCCGCACCATCTTCCCGGATTCGGTCGCGAAGTCGGAGATGCTGACAAGTGGGCTACTCCCGCACCCTGAATATCGCACCTGGTCAAGCGCCGATCTTGCGATTGTCCCGCTGTACTTCGGAGTGGCGGCTACCCTCGATTCCGCGAAGCAGTGGGCGTTGGCGGCATCGCTTCGCCGTCCAGAGAATCCAGCCGATTCCGTGGGTTTGTGGGTCAAGCGCTCGTGGTGGGAGCGCGTGGGCGATGCCCCGCTGCCGGCGCAGGGTGTGGCGATCACCGGGATGGAGGACAAGTCGGTCATCCAGTCGTGCATGGGGGCGGCCGCACGGGGATCCCGGACATGATAGAGATCGCGCGCTTCGCCTTGCACCTCGAGCGCAAGGATCATACGGAAGGGTGGCAATGAGCGCACCTCTCAACAGTGATGCGACTGACGAAGGCGTCGGGATGCCGCTCAACCGGAGGATCTTTATCGCAGTCGTGATCGGGTTGTGTGCGGCGTACCTCGCGTGGCCCGGCGTCGGCGTAGTCGGAGCGTCGGACTTCAACCAGCTCTGGTATGCGGCACGCGCGCTTCTCACCGGTGGAAGCCCGTATGGCGCGGTGGGGCCCGGCAGGACCTTTGATTGGCCGTTTCCACTCTTCTACCCGCTACCAGCAGTCCTGGTGGCCGTGCCATTCACTGCCATCAGCCCGGCCGCGGCGAGCATGCTGTTCTCGGGGATCGCTGCCAGCTTGATGGTCTGGGTTTTCACGCGGAACGCGCCGTACCGGCTCGCGGCCGTCTTGAGTTTCTCCTTCTATTATGCCGCTGCCATCTCGCAGTGGTCGCCGCTACTCATCGCGTCTGTGCTCATTCCGGGTCTCGGATTTCTGCTCGTGGTGAAGCCGACGATCGGCTTGGCGCTCTGGCTGTACAAGCCACACTGGCAAGCGGTCGCCGGTGGGGTGCTACTGCTCCTGATCAGTATGGTCGTGCGGCCCGAGTGGCCGATCGAGTGGATGGAGACCTTCGGTGCTGGCACTCATATTCGGGGGCCGATCACGACGCTGGGAGGTCCGTTGATTCTCCTGGCGCTGCTGCGCTGGCGGCGCCCTGAAGCTCGCCTCCTGGTGGCGTTGGCGTGCGTGCCGCATACAACGCTTCTGTATGAAGCACTCCCACTGTTTCTGGTGCCCGCGTCCTGGACACAATCACTCGTGCTGGTAGCGCTGAATTGGGTGGCCCAGATCGTCGTGATTACTCTCCAGCCGTACGCGTCGCTTGCGGATCGAGCGAGGACATCGGCGACGGTTTCAGTAGCGCTCCTCTACCTACCGTGTCTGATAATGATCCTTCGGCGCCCGAACGAAGGCGATGTGCCGGCTTGGATCACCCGTGGATTGGACCGGGCGCGTACAGCGATTCCCGGATGGTCACGTACGTGAGCGTGTCGATAGCGAAGCCCCGCAGAATGCGCGACCGCTCTGTTGGTGATGCTGCGCCGACTACCGTATGTCAGCCTGCAGACACGACCGCGACGTGCGTCGTAGTAAGCCGGTTGGACACGACTGGGATCGGATGAGCATAGCGACGCCTGCCGAGCGTACCGCAACCACCGTGGCCGGAATCGATCAGTCTGGGCCGATGCCCTCGCGCCGTGCGAGGGTCTTGATGGCTGTTCTGATTGGCGAGATCTGCGGAGTGCTTGCCTGGGCAACTCAGTTCGGCGGCCGAACTGATTGGGCGCAGATCTGGTACGGAGCGCGCGCACTGATGGACGGCATCAGTCCCTATTCCGTCGTCGGACCCGGGCGCGTCTTCGAGTGGCAATTCCCACTCCTTTATCCACTTCCCGCTGTCATCGTAGGTCTACCGTTCGCGCTCGCTCCGCTCGCCGTCGCCGTGGGGCTGTTCGCCGGCTGCTCCGCGGCTCTGCTGAGCTTTGCGATCACCAA
>DATCXG010000227.1:0-5832 GCA_036565945.1 Gemmatimonadaceae bacterium | reverse complement strand
CCTCTAGCGATTTCCAGACAGTGGCGGCGTAGGTGATGATGGAGAGATCCTTCCCCTCCCGCGCGGTTCGCGCCTTGCCGATCGGCACCACGAGATCATCGCCTTCGGGAAGGTCCTCCTTGATCCGGCGATAGAGATACTTGTGCTCGAAATAGAGCACCGGGTCATCGTCACGGATCGCGGCCTTGAGCAGCCCCTTGGCGTCTCTCGCCGTCGCCGGATACACGATCTTGAGTCCGGGAGTGTGCAGGAACGCCGCCTCCGGATTCTGCGAGTGGAAGGGGCCGCCGCGCACGTACCCCCCGCTCGGGCCACGAACCACGAGGGGACACGGGAGGAAGGCACGGTAGCGCGAGGTGGCCACGTAGTTGGTGAGCATGTCGTAGGCGCACGAGATGAAGTCGATGAACTGCATCTCGCAGACCGGCCGCATGCCCATGTGCGCGGCGCCCGCGGCGGCGCCCACTATCGCCGCCTCGGAGATCGGCGTGTCGATCACCCGAGCTTCGCCGAATCTGGCGAGGAGTCCCTCGGTGACCTTGAAGGCGCCACCGTAGGCGCCGATGTCCTCGCCCATGACGAAGACGTTCTCGTCGCGCTCCATCTCCTCCTGAAGCGCCTGCTTGATTGCCTCGAGGTAGGTGATCTCAGCCATCGTAGGTCCCCCAGCCGGCCGCGCGCTCGTTCTTGTCCACGGCTCTGTCCAATCCACGGCGGTACCAGAGGGGCTCCACCTCGGCGGGTAGCGCGTACACTCCGTTCAGCGCATCGGTCGGCTCGGGCATCGGCGACTGATCGGCCAGATCGGTGGCCGTATCTATCTCCTCATGAACCCGACGATCGATCGCTTCCAGCTGGGGGGGCTCGATGCCCTCGTCCCGCAGCACGGCCACATAGCGGTCGAGCGGGTCGTTGTTCTTCTCCCACCACTCGATCTCGCCAGCGGGGATGTACGACTGGTTGTCGTGCTCGGCGTGGCCCTTCCTGCGATAGGTCACGAGCTCGATGAGTGTCACGCCCTCGCCGCGCCGGGCGCGGTCGACGGCGCGCTTGGTTACGTCGTAGGTGGCAAGGACATCGTTCCCGTCCGCTCGCACTCCAGGGATACCGTAGGCCAGAGCCTTGTCCTTGAACTCCTTGACCGCGCTCTGGCGCTCGGTGGGCGTGGAGTAGGCATAGCCATTGTTTTCCACGATCACCACGAGCGGGCAGCGCTGCACGGCAGCCAGGTTGATCCCCTCGTGGAAGGCGCCAGTGGAGGTAGCACCGTCGCCCACGTACACGAGACCCACCCGCTGCTCGCCACGCAGCTTGAAGCTGAGTGTCACTCCGGCCATCACCGGGACCATATCGCCCAGGTGCGAGATCTGGCCGATGAAGCCGCGCTCGAGGTCGCCGAAGTGGATGTTCAGCTCACGCCCGCGGGTCGGAGAATCACCCTTCGCCATGTACTGCCGGATGATCTCCAGCGGCTGTGCTCCCTGTACCAGCATGGAGCCGAGGTTGCGAATGAGTGGCGAGAGGAAGTCGCCCTTGCCGCGGTCCAGAGCGTAGGCGCTCCCCACAGAGTCGGCCTCCTGGCCGAGCGAGCGGAAGAGCCCACCCACGACCTTGGTCTGCCGGTAAAGATTGACGAGCCGCTCCTCGAGGGAGCGGGTGAGGCGCATGTAGTAATAGATCTCCAGCTTCTGCTCTCTGGTGAGCAGCCGTGATGGAGGCGGTTCTGGCTCGCGCGCGCGATCTCGCGCGGAGGACCGCGCGCGGGTGGAGGTTCTGGATGCCATCAGTAGGCCGCCTTCAGCTGGTGTCTGGGATCGGCGGTGCGATGAACCCTCACGAAGTAGCGCTTGACGTTCCGGTCGAGGCGGCTCTCGCCTACCTGATCGGTGACTGCATCTATGAACGTGTAATGCCCACCCTCGGGGCGGGCACGAAGCGTCAGCGTGCCGAGCTCGCCCGAGAAGGTGCGAGCATCGCTCGCCCGCGTGGAGCCGGCTGTGAGTCCTATGGTCGGAAAGAATTCGTCCGCCATCGCCAGCGCGTCTTCGGGGCGCAGGTGAGTGCGATGAAAGTGTCGCATCGGGTTGTCAGTGAGATGCCTGCCGCTCGCCGAGGACTTCCTGCATCCAGTCCACCTGCTCGAGCTGCTGGGTAGAATCGCGCCGGAAACGAAGGCCCATCGCCCAGTTCCCGGCGACGACGAAGTTGAGCGTCGCGTAATACGTGCCGAGCTCTTCGCCGGGCACGAAGGAATCCCACGTGCTGGCGCCCTCTCGCGTGTTGGAGTAGAGGATCCCCTGGCCGCCCTCGATGGGCTGCCCTGAGTCCTTGTCGCGCACGACGAGCTTGTAGCGAGCCGACTCGCGCGCGTGCGGCGGAGACGGCTCGCTGGAGATGCGCATGGAGTAGTGGTCCGTATAGGCCGGCATGGTGCCCGGCTCGCGTCCGCCACCGCACGCCGCCATGGTGGCGACGGCGGCGGCGAGGAGAGAGAGGCGAAACATGCGCGGATTCCGGATCACGACTGATAATACTCCATGCCCAGGTGGGTGATCTGCTCCTCGCCCATCAGATGGCGCAGGGTGTTCTTGAACTTGGTCTGCTGGATGAAGAGATCGTGTTCGGGCTGCAAACCGGGGGCCGCCATGGGGCTCTTGAAGAAGAAGGAGAGCCACTCCTGGATGCCCTTGAGGCCGGCGCGCTGCGCGAAGTCCATGAAGAGTGCGAGATCGAGCACGAGCGGGGCGGCGAGGATGGAGTCGCGGCAGAGGAAGTTGACCTTGATCTGCATGGGGTATCCCATCCACCCCCTGATGTCGATGTTGTCCCAGCCCTCTTTGTTGTCGCCGCGCGGGGGGTAGTAGTTGATCCGCACCACGTGCGAGAAGTCCTTGTACAGCATCGGGTACTGCTCGGGCTGCAGGATCGTGTGCAGCACGCTGAGCTTCGACTCCTCCTTCGTCTTGAAGGAGGCGGGGTCGTCGAGCACCTCGCCGTCGCGGTTCCCCAGAATGTTCGTGGAGTACCAGCCATCGAGGCCGAGCATGCGAGCCTTGAGGCCCGGGGCGATCACCGTCTTCATCCAAGTCTGGCCGGTCTTGAAGTCCTTCCCGGAGGTGGGGACGCCGCGCTCATTGGCGAGCTGGATCAGCGCCGGCGTGTCCACCGCGAGGTTGGGTGCGCCGTTGGCGTAGGGCACGCCCTCCATTATGGCCGCGTAGGCGTAGAGCATGGCTGGCGAGATCGCATCGTCGTTCCGCTCCATCGCCTTCTCGAACTGCTCGACAGTGGCGTGCTGCGGGCCGGGGCGGATGAAGATCTCCGTGGAGCCGCACCAGACCGCCACGACGCGATCGAGCTTGTTCTCAGCCTTGAAGTTGCGGATGTCGTCGCGCAGCTGCTCCGCAAGATCGCGCTTGGTCTTCCCGTGCTTCACGTTCGTGCCGTGGATGCGCGTGACGTACTTGTTGTCGAAGACCGCGGGCATGGGGACGATGCCCGAGAGGAAGTCAGCGATCGGCTCGATGTGCCGCTCCTCGAGCACGCCCGCCTTGCGGACGGCTGTGAGCGCGTCGTCCGGGATGGGATCCCACGCACCGAAGACGATGTCGTCGAGCGAGGCGAGCGGGACGAAATCGCGTATCAGCGGAGAGCGATTCTCCGTGCGCTTTCCGAGCCGGATCGTGGAGAGCTGTGAGAGCGACCCGATCGGCTCGGAGAGCCCGCGGCGCACGCTCTCGGTGCCGGCCATGAAAGTTGTGGCGACGGCCCCGAGGCCGGGCGTGAGAACACCAAGGCGACCTTTGGCGGGCGCTGGAGCGCCCGATCGCGAAGCAGGCCGGTTACCGGCCGCGCTGGAACCCTGCACGAAGCTATTCTCCTTTTACGATGGAGCGCGGAGGGGCGGACTCACGGGCTGCTCTGGCCCCGGAGGGCGCCTCACTCACCACGCGCGAGGCGTCGGCGTGCTCCCGCCGCGCAGCGCGGCGGACGGCAGCGACGCGCTGGATGGCGGTGATCCACGCGGTGATTGTCAATACAACGATGATGCCGATCAGCACAAATCCATCGAGCGCGAGCCCGAAGAATGCTTGCGGGGCGGAGAGCAGCACGACTCGCTCCGGTCGCTGCAACAGGCCCACCTTCGCGTCGATCCCCAGCGCCTCGGCGCGCGCCCGGGTATACGAGGTCACGAACGCACCGATCAACCCCAGCACGCAGATGGCCACCATGACGGTGCCGGGCCATCCCGGACGCGTGGAGAAGAACACCGCGAGCCCGCCCAGCACGAAACCGTCGGCCACGCGATCCAGGGTGGAATCGTAGAAGGCGCCGAACAACGAGCTCCGGTTGGTGCGGCGAGCCACCATCCCGTCGAGCACATCGAACAGCGCCGTCAGACCCAGGAACCACCCGCCAGTCCGGATGTGCCCAGTCCCGTAGATTATACCGCCGATGACTGAACAAAGTGTTCCGATGGTGGTGATAGTATTCGGCTGGACATCGTGCCGTACCAGCCAATCCGCCACAGGATCGATGAGGCGGAGATACCCACGTTTCACCCAATCGGGCAGAAGATTCATGTCGCGGTAGCGACTGACGCGCGGAGAGCTGAATCCGGCTCCGACTCCGATGCACGACGGGCCGGAGCGTCGCTCCGGCCCGGTAAACTACCCGGTGGCGATGTTGGGAGCAAGCCGCGCCTACGGGAGAGTCCAGGCGTAAGTGCCGGACAGCACCACGTCATCCCGGGTGTACGTGCGCGTCCCATCCACGGTCACGGCCTTCAGTGAAACCGTGGAGCCCTCCGCCACACCATTCACCGCGAGCGCCTTCGTGCTATTCCCCGCCACCTGACCCACCAGGATGTCGGTCCCCGCGCTCGTCACGTAGACGTTGACGTCCTGCGATAGCGTATTACTCACATTGAGCGACACACCGCTGGTAGGAGTCACGCCCGTCCCGACCTCCACCTTCCGCGATGCACACGCGCCCACGACCATCACGAGCAGAACGGCCAGCAAGCCTCTCATGGAAAACTCTCCTGTGAAGGGACCGGCGGGTAGTGCGCCAGAACAGTGCTTGCGCCCACCCGCTCTGAAGATGCAGGATAGGCAGGCTCCGCAACACCCTTGCCGCAGCGCGCGTCCTCCACTTGCACGGAAGCGCAACCGGTGATACGGCACCATGTTTCGGAGCAGGACAGTACGAGGGCGACTTCCCGCTGAGCGGTCCAATCCGCCAGATTGTTTCTATCCCTCACCCCTGCCCCACCCATACCGGGAGCGCCGCGATGCGCTCCGCTTGCCAAATGAGACGAAGCCTCCACTCCCCCTCCCCCTGCTCCTCCCCGTGCCGTCGCCACACTCCAGCCTGGACGCAGAGCTCCGCGCGCGGGCGCGCGACTCGCGTGGCGTTGCTCTGTGCTCTCACATCCGTCGCCGCGTGCGCCACGGCCAGGCAGCAGGCCGCACCCTCGCCCGAACCTTCGCCGACGGCGATCAGCGACTCGGTGCGGGCCGTGCTCCTGCGCGGGCTCGCCGACAGCGCATACCCGGGCGCCTACGCCGTGGTGGGGAGCAGCAAGGAGATCTATGCCAGCATGGGAGTAGGCCACCTCGACTGGGGCAGCTCGCCGGTCCCCGATGAGAACACCATGTGGGACATGGCCTCGCTGAGCAAGGTGATCGGCACCACCACGGCGGCCATGCAGCTCTGGGAGCAGGGACGGCTGAACATCGACGCCCCCGTCCAGAAATACATCCCCGAGTTCACGGGGAAGAACAAGGAGCTCGTCACCGTCCGGAATCTCCTCACCCACAGCTCCGGACT
>DATCXG010000022.1:0-3224 GCA_036565945.1 Gemmatimonadaceae bacterium | reverse complement strand
CGACGGCTTCCGGTTCGACCTGGCCGCGACGCTGGCGCGCGAGCTGCACGACGTCGACCGGCTGAGCTCGTTCTTCGACATCATCCACCAGGACCCGATCCTCTCGCGCGTGAAGCTGATCGCCGAGCCCTGGGACATAGGGCCAGGCGGCTACCAGGTGGGCAACTTCCCCATGGGGTGGGCGGAGTGGAACGGGAAATACCGCGACGACTTCCGCCGGTACTGGCGCGGCGAGCCGGGTCTGGTGAACGACATCGCGTCGCGGCTGTCGGGAAGCAGTGACATCTACCAGTGGAGCAATCGCACCCAGTACGCGAGCGTGAACTTCGTCACGGCGCACGACGGTTTCACTCTGCACGATCTCGTGAGCTACGAGAGGAAGCACAACGAGGCCAACGGAGAGAACAACCGCGACGGTACCGACGCGAACTACAGCCGCAACTGGGGGGTGGAAGGCCCCTCCGAAACGCCCAACGTGGTTCGCCGCCGGGAGCGCTCGAAGCGAAACTTCATGGCGACGCTGGCATTCTCGCAGGGTGTCCCCATGATCTCGCATGGCGACGAGATGGGTCGCACTCAGCTCGGCAACAACAACGCGTACACCCAGGACAACCCCACTGCGTGGGTGCACTGGGCGTTGAACGACGGTCAGAAGGCGCTGCTCGAGTTCACGCGGCGCGTCTTCGCGCTACGGAGAGCGAACCCCGTGTTGCGCCGTCGAGGCTTCTTCCGCGGACAGGTGGTGAACGCGTTGGGCGCCAAGGACCTCTCGTGGCGGCGCCCCGACGGCCTGGAGATGACCGATGCCGACTGGCGTGACGATCGCGTTCATGCGCTGGGGATGCTCATCCATGGCGAAGCCGCCGACGAGATCGATGGTCGCGGCCGGCCGGTGAAGGGAGACACTCTGCTGGTCCTCGTGAGCAACCGTGAAGCGAAGCAACTCTTCGTTCTCCCCAAGCTCGTTGCTCCGGGCGAGTGGGAGGAGGTGGTCAACACCGCGGCCGATCGCGGCCGCGCATTAGGCACGGGTGGTGCGACGCTCGCTCCCTTTTCCCTGGTTCTCCTGCGCTACGTTCCCACTGCGCCAGAGAGCCACGGTCCAGAGAACGGCGCTGGAGGAGCGGCATGAAGAAGCAGCTGAAGGCAAGGGGTGGTGTCGGGGAGAGCAGGGACGGGGCGAGTGCGCACGACGAGGAATCGCTCGCCATTCTCTCGGGGTACAGCGCGGCTGTTGCACTTTTGCTCGAAGGAAGGAGCGCCGACCCGCACAGCGTGCTCGGCGCGCACCCGGCGTCGGTGGCGAATGTCGAAGGCGTGGTGGTGCGCGCGATGCATCCGGACGCGGTACACGCCGAGTGCGTGCTCGAGGGCGGCGATATCGTGCCGCTCGCGGCCATCGCGCCGGGCCTCTTCGCCGGGTTTGCCGCCGGTGCCGCGCTGCCGCTCCGCTACCGGCTGCGCTTCCGCTTCGCGGACGGTGCCACCTGGGAGCACGGCGATCCATATCGCTTCCTGCCCACTGTTGGTGAGGTCGATCTGCACCTGTTCAACGAGGGTACGCATCGCCGCCTCTGGGAGGTGATGGGGGCGCACGCGCTCACCATCGACGGCGAGCGCGGTACCGCCTTCGCCGTCTGGGCGCCCAACGCGCAGCGGGTGAGCGTGGTGGGTGACTTCAATGGGTGGGATGGACGCCTGTTCCCCATGCGCTCGCTCGGCGGCTCGGGTGTGTTCGAGCTCTTCGTGCCCGGCGTGGAGCCGTTGGCCTTGTACAAGTTCGAGCTGTTGACGCACGACGGCGCGCTCCGCCTCAAGACCGATCCGCTCGCGCGGTCCATGGAAGTGCCGCCAGGAACCGCCTCGCGCGTGCCGTTGCCGGATGAATATCAGTGGCACGACCAGGCGTGGCTCGAATCCCGATCGCGCGGCGATCCGGCCCGCGAAGCGATGCTCATCTACGAGGTGCACCTGGGCTCGTGGGCACGGGTGCCGGAGGAGGGCGGCCGCTCGCTCACCTACCGCGAGATCGCACCTCGCCTGGTGGAGCACGTGAAGCAGATGGGCTTCACGCACATCGAGCTCCTGCCGATCATGGAGCACCCGTTCACGGGATCGTGGGGTTATCAGGTTACCGGATACTACGCACCCACCTCGCGCTACGGCACGCCCGACGACTTCCGCTTCTTCGTCGACAGCTTCCACCAGGCCGGGATAGGCGTGTTGCTCGACTGGGTGCCAGCTCACTTTCCCAGAGACGATTTCGCGTTGCGCCTCTTCGACGGCACCGCGCTCTACGAGCACGCCGACCCCCGTCGGGGCGAGCACCCGGACTGGGGAACGCTGATCTTCAACTACGGGCGCAACGAGGTCCGCAACTTCCTCCTCGCCAACGCGCTCTACTGGCTCCTGGAGTTCCACGTCGACGGACTGCGCGTGGACGCTGTGGCGTCGATGCTCTATCTCGACTACAGCCGCCAGCCGGGCGAATGGCTGCGCAACCAGTACGGCGGCCGCGAGAACATCGAGGCGATACACTTCCTGCGCACCATGAACCAGATGGTGCGCGAGGATGCGCCGGGGTGCATCACCGTCGCCGAGGAGTCGACTGCGTGGCCGGGTGTGACCACTCCGGCGGCCGAGGGAGGGCTCGGCTTCTCGTTCAAGTGGAACATGGGGTGGATGCACGATACGCTCTCGTACTTCTCGCTCGATCCCGTGTATCGCTCGCACCACCAGGGCCAGCTCACCTTCGCGATGATCTACGAGTACAGCGAGCGCTTCATCATGCCGCTGTCTCACGACGAGGTGGTGCACCTCAAGCGCTCGCTCCTGGACAAGATGCCGGGCGATGCCTGGCAGAAGTTCGCCAACCTCCGGTTGATGCTCACGTACATGTACACGCGTCCGGGCAAGAAGCTGTTATTCATGGGCACCGAGCTGGCGCCCTGGTTGGAGTGGGATCACGACTCCAGCCTCGATTGGCATCTGCGCGAGGATCCCGCACACCGGACGTTCGAGCACTTCGTGCAGCGGCTGGGCCGGTTCTACCGCGATCAACCCGCGCTCTGGCGGCTGGACTACGATCCGGCCGGCTTCCAGTGGATCGACGTGGCCGACACGCTCAACTCGGTGGTCTCGTACGTGCGGCGCGAGGGCGACGACCACCTCGTGGTGGTGCTCAACCTCACCCCCGTGCCGCGCGAGGACTACCGTATTGGCGT
>DATCXG010000203.1:0-3128 GCA_036565945.1 Gemmatimonadaceae bacterium | reverse complement strand
CCCGAGCATGCCGGCGCTCTCGCGATTCCTGGAGCTCTTCCTCGTGCAGCCGCTGACGTTGATCGTGGTGGTGCTCGCGCTCGGCGCCGGCGGTTCGCAGATGCTCCGCGGTTCGCGGCGCGCGGTGGTGCTGGCCGTGGCGGTCCCGCTCGTGATCGGGACCATCGTGTCCGTGTCGCAGCAGCTCGACCTCACTCGATACTTTCTCTTCGTCAGCCCGTTCCTGTTCCTGATGATCGGGTACGGCTTGACGCGCATGGCCGAGGAGTCCGGGACCGTAGCCGCGGCGATAGCGCTGGGTGTCCTGTTGCTAGTCACCGGCTTCGGAATACGGAGTTACGGGCGGATCGCCGCGCGAGACAGCGATTATCGCCCGGTGGCCCGCGTGCTGGCAAGTGATTCGAGTCGTGCGAGCGTCATCCTGGTGCAGCCACCGGAGGCAGCCGAGCCTCTCTCATACTACCTGCGGGACGAGCGTGTGGCGCCCGTGCGTGCGGTAGCCCCCCGCGCACCGATTGCTGCGTCGCTTCCCGACGCGTCCGGCGCGCGTGCGTGGCTGGTACTGGATTACCGCTCGCGGTTGTACGACGATTCTCCCGCTGCATTGCGCGACAGCGTCGGCGCCCGCGTGCTGAGCGACCGGTACGCGGCCGGCGCGGGAGGTGGGGTTCGGCTACTGCTTCTCGAGAATCGCTGACTGGGCGGGGGCCGAGGGCACCTGCCACCGAGGCTCTTGCTCAGCGACGCGTTAGACTGACCGCCCTGGTCAGCCTAATGCATGCCGGCCGAACCGTGCGAGATCCGTAAACCGAGGCTGCAAGTCGAGTTGCCGCCGCCGATCGCGCGCCCGCCCCGGTGTGTTAGGCTGACAGGGACCTGTCAGCCTAACACACCGGGCGATGGATAACCCTCCGCTCCCACGGCGGAATGAGCCCGAAAGAGCCGGTCCAACCGTATGCAACGCACAGTGCTCAGCGACCGCGAGCAGGCTCCGTCGTATCGACAGCCACGCTGCGCGCCCAGCTCCGCGGGCACCGCCCGCTCATCGGCGACGATTCGAGAGCTCCATTGGGGTGCGACTCACCGTAAGAAACGCGGCAGCATGCGTCACCCATGCTGGCACGTCGTCGTCGGCCGGGAGCCGACAGAGCGCGAAGTGACCGTCCAAGAGGGCGAGGACGAGCTCACTCATTGCAACCCGGCGCCCTCCACGTCCTTCAACGCTGAAGGTGAAGGGCCAACGGTGCGGATGACACTGAAGTAACCGTCGGCTTCGAGAATCACGGCGCCGATGCCCTCGACCGAATCGACTCCACGGTCTTGGCGAGGCTGTGCTTCCCCGCGACGTGGAGGAGCGCGAGCAGAAACAGATAAGCGGGCGCGCCGACCAGCAGGATCCGCGCGAGCGATCGCCATCCGGCGAAGGAGAAGGAAGAAATGTCCATCAGACGGCTGGCGACGAGAACCAGGAGCCTGGGTACTCCTCGCGAAATGCTTCGTGCGCCGTCGCGAGCGCCGGTGGCCCGAGCTCGTAGGTAGTCCCACGGTTCACGAGAAACACGGGCTCACGATGCCACTGCGCATCGACCAAGTACACAGCAACGGTAATCCCAACTTCAGCCACGAGCACAACAAGAGCGAGGTGGAACGGATCCGTCCGGACGCTCATTAACCCCACGCAGATCGCCGCGCGCGTGATCGCCCAGAGCCGCGCGCCGCGCACGAGATACGATCGCTTCACCTGACTGTCGGGAAGCATCCGCATGGGTCGTAGCGTCATGCCTTCGGAATCGCGTATCGCCGCGCCCAGCACCAGTCGCCTGGAAGCGCGTGAGGAGTCCCGGGCCTCTTCGTGGCTCCCGTGGATGGCGTGTGGCTGGGCGTCGCTCTATGCGGCATACCGCGGCTACTACGCGCTGGGCGGTACGCTCGGGATGTTCGGCACGCCCGTGTCGGACGAGCAGTGGCGCTTCGTCAACGGGGTCGCCGCGGTGCTGCTCGTCCTGGCGGCGATGCTTGCGGCCATCTCGCCGCAGCTCTGGAAGCGGCCTCGCGCTCGGGCCGTCCTGGTAGGCGTCGGGTGGATCATCACCGTTGGTTGCGTGATGCACGCGCTCGTCGACGAGACCACGCGAATCCTCAGCCTGGCCGGCGTGCTGCACATGGAGCTCCCGTTCTTCACGACCATCGACCAGCGCGCAGCGGATCTCCAGGACATCTTCCTGAACGAGCCGTGGTTCTTCGTAGAAGGTGTCCTATGGGGAGCGCTATGCTGGCGCGGACTGCGGCCCGCGACCCACCGACGCTGGTTCCTGGCCAGCGCGCTCGTGGCGATCGCCGTGCTGACCGTCCTCGGCATCCTGAGCTCGACCGGCGTCATCGGCCGATTCATCGTCGGGTGAATCGTTCGCCGGGTCAGCGCCATCTCGCAAGGCACTCACATTGTCGTCCCGCACGCTCGTCCGGTGCATCTCGTCGTCGGGTGTTGGAATCGAAGCATCGACGACAAGTCATCCTGCGCCCTCACGAACCGCCATTGTACTTGCTTGCAGCCAGAAATGCGGTGAAATCCCTGATCGATAAAATATCGGCGATGGCCTTGGTCTTGTCTGGCGCGTTGTGATAGTAGGATTGTGTGATACGATACCCCATCCAATAACCCAGCTCCGGAGGGCGCTCTCCGAGGGCCTTGCGGTTCCAGCCGTTGTAAAGCCACTGGCTGTAGACATGGCTGTCGGCGTCGTGGCGAAACTGTTCCCACAATTCGGCCTCGCGCTCCTCGGCCCATACATTCGAGTCTGGCCGACCAGTGACCAGAGATGCAATGAAATCCGCCGAGCCTTCGGTGATGGAATGCCGCAAGAGCGACCCCCGAAGAAACTCGGGGCCGCCGTTCATCGACCCGAGCCACGGATAATCCTGCTGGGTATGGACAAGCTCGTGCGCCACAATCCAATCCAAGCTGTGGATCGACTTGACCATCTCCGTTCCGACCAAGATGATCGGGTGCTTCCCTAGAGTAGTGCTTCCCGCCGAGATGCCATCCCCGACGACGAAGTACACCGATGGCTCGTTCGATAGGGGATGGATTGCGGCAAATCTGGCATAGACGGCGCGGATCGCGACGG
>DATCXG010000200.1:0-2623 GCA_036565945.1 Gemmatimonadaceae bacterium | reverse complement strand
GTAGCCGCGCAGCTGTTCGCTGCCCGTACCGGCGCGCCGGTGCAGCTGGTATCGGTACTCGAGCCTCTTATCGTCCAGACCTTCGATATGGGTACCGTCCCGATGGAAGCCGCGATGGACGAACCGCGGCGGGCCATGCTGCGCGAGCTGATCCACGATCAACTTCGACGCCTGCTGCCAGCCAGCACCGAGCTCCAGGTCACGCTGCTCGACGGGATCGCGGCGCAGGTCCTCGCTCACGTAGCTCACGACCGCGATGCGCGACTGCTCATTCTCGGGAGGGGCCGGCACGGGCTGGTCGATCGCCTCATGCTCGGTGAGACTGTGCTGCGCGCCCTGCAACTGGCGGACGTACCCGTGCTCGCCGCCGAACCGGGCATCTCCGAGTTGCCCAAGCGTGTCATGATCGCCACCGATTTCAGCTCGTACAGCGTGTACGCCGCGCGCGTAGCGTTGTCGCTGATGGACCCTGGAGCCACTATCTATCTGGCACACGCCGCCCCTCGTACTGATCACCTCGAGACGGAGTTCGAGAGCGTGCGCCGCGAGATGGGCGCCGAGCACATGACCGTCGAGACGGTGGTGCTGAGCGGGAGTCCGGGCCGAGCGCTGGTGGATTTCGCCACGAGCTCGAACGTGGACCTGGTCGTCTCGGGTACGCATGGCTACGGCTTCTTCAACCGACTCATCCTTGGCAGCATCGCCACGCAGCTCGTGCGCGGCGCTCCATGCTCGGTGCTCGCCGTGCCTGGCTCCGCGGCCACGCGCGCGGCTGCACGCAAGCACGCTGGCCGCGGGCACACTCGCTCCGTGCCCTCTAACGAGTGGCCGATGGCTCTGGCGACTTTCAGTCAGCGCAATGCCAGGAGGCAATGCAGCGTCGAGATCGATGACGTCGAGATCGGGGCCCAGGTACAGGGCAACGCTCTCCCGTTAGTCGGCGCGGCATACGACCACCATGGCAAGGAGGTGCAGCTCATGTTCGGTGCATCCGGACTCGCCGGCCGCTACCTCAGCCACGTGGTGCCGGACGTTTCCGGAGTCGAGCTTCTTGCTGATGAGAACGGCCGCGATCGCGCGCTTCGTGTGTCGAGCGCCAGCGGCTCCACGCTGGTCGCGTTCATCGATTGACCCGCGGCCAGCCCACGTGCGGGGATGTCCGGGTGAAACGCGGATATCCCAGATGTCGAGCGAGGCGGACTGGGCGCACACCGTGCAGGTATTACCGACGTGCAGGGGGGTCGAACCGGATAGGCTTTTCAGCGATGGGCCGACAGATGCAAACGCATCATGGCCTGACTCTCGCCGAACACCTGAATACAGACAGGATCCTTAACGCCATCACCAGGTGGAGGCTGTCAGCATGGCCACGAAACCATCGGATTCCACCACGGTCGGACACGCCGAGCCGGAGGGCACGGCTGCGGCAAGCGCCGCACCGTTGATTCGCACCTTCGACCAGATCGGCCGCGGGGATGTCGCCACGGTGGGTGGCAAGGGAGCGAACCTGGGCGAGATGCTCCACGCCAGCCTACCGGTGCCGCCCGGCTTCGTCATCACCATCGACGCGTACCACCACTTCTACGAGAGCGGCGATATTGGCGGCGCGATTACCGCGCTGCTCGCGGCGGTGGACGTGGATGACCCCGATTCGCTTCAGACGGCCTCGCGATCGCTCCGTGATCTCGTGATCGGCGCGGAGATCCCCGCCGACCTGCGAGCTGCCATACTCAATTCGTACCGCTCCCTGCCAGCCGCGCGCGACGGTGGCAACGCCATCGTCGCCGTACGGTCGTCGGCCACCGCCGAGGACACGCAGCAGTTCTCGTTCGCGGGCATGTTCGAGAGTTACCTGAACGTCCAGGGCGAGGCCGAGCTGCTCGGGCGCGTGAAGGAATGCTGGGCATCGACCTTCGGGGCGCGCGTTCTCTTCTATCGCCTCAAGCAGGGGATGCCGGCCGAGATGCCCCTGGCCGTCATCGTCCAGCTCATGGTCGATTCCACGAAGTCCGGCGTAATGTTCACCGTGGACCCCGCCACCCGCGACAGCACGCACATAGTCATCGAGGCAGCGTGGGGATTGGGCGAGGTGGTAGTCGGAGGCCAGGTGACGCCTGACCGCTACGTGGTGGACAAGAGCACGTTGGCCACGGTCGCCACAAGTATTGCCCGGAAGAATTTCTTGCTCGTACGCGATGCGAGTGGCACGGGCAACGTACGCGTCGATCTCTCTCATGACCCGCGCGGCGAGGCGCGGGTACTCTCCGATGCCGAGCTTCACACCATCGCGCAGCTCGGCGTGCGCTCGGAAGAGCACTACGGCGCGCCACAGGATGTGGAATTCGCCATAGAGGGCGATGCCGTGTACCTGACGCAGACGCGTCCGATCACGACGCTCGCAAACCAGACCACTTCTCAGACCACTTCCGTCGCGGCCCACGAGAGCCTGACGGATGGCCGGCACGCCGATGGTGACCTGCTCGTGCGCGGTCTGGGGGCCAGCCCCGGAACGGCGAGCGGCAATGCGCGCATTCTGACCGGCGCGTCCGAGGCCGGCAGCTTGCGCGCGGGCGAGGTTCTCATCGCGCGCATGACGTCGCCCGACTGGGTACCCATCATGAAG
>DATCXG010000199.1:0-8919 GCA_036565945.1 Gemmatimonadaceae bacterium | reverse complement strand
ATCGCCCATTCGAGCCGCTGCGGTACTGTCAGAACCCTTTGGTACCGTTGAGCGAGCGTGATGAGAAACGCAAACCCGAGCGCATCCGAGATCAACGGGTCGCGGCATCGAGGGACCTCGTTGCGGGGCGTTCTCGCGGAGCGTCTGTTTCTCGGCTACTTAACCGGTGCAATGCGTTCCAACCCAACATCAAAGGAGACCAGAATGTCCGGCCGCTCTCGCTGCATCGCTGCGCTCGGAGCTGCTGTCTTTGTGCTAACCGCGTGCGTCTCGACGTCCGCCACCCGTCTCGGGCAGGGCCCGATCAGACCCGCCTTCCCGCCGGATTCGGTGGCCATATACCTCACCGCTGCCGACGTTCCTTGGAGGTATGAGCAGGTTGCTCTGCTCAACTCCAAGGGTGACGTGGACTACACGGACGAGAAGCAGATGTACAACTCGATTCGGAAGAAGGCGGGCGAGGTGGGCGCGAACGGGGTAATTCTCGGGTCCACGAACGAGCCGGGCGCCGGCGCCAAGGTGGCGCATGCGCTCTTCGGTACCTCCGCCAATCGTAAGAGTACCGCAGTGGCCATCTGGGTGTTCAAGAACGACTCGACAAAGGCGCCGTGAGCGAGATGGTCGGGGTCAGGAGCACAGGTTCCTGACCCCGTCTCGCTGGCGAACAGCGTATCCCGCCGCACCGGCTTCGTCCAGCCGCGCCGTGAGCTCGTCGGGATTCACCTTCCCTCCCAGAAAGCCCCCCGCTTTCAGCGCGATCGTCATGTATTCCCACTTCATAACTTACGATGCCTCCCCGCCACCCCGCGGCGTTGCAAGTAGTGAGTCCAGAAGCACCCGCCCGCTCGGCCGAACCCACTCCACGTGCAGATCGGCCATACTCAACCCGAAGGAGTGGGCCCGAACGATGCCCGCGCGATCGATCACATAGAACGCCGGCACGCCGTAGATGTTGTAGCGGCTGGCGCCGGAGTCGGCGTGGATGGTCTCGAGCCGAACGCCCATCCCGGCGAGGTAGTCGCGAGCACGTACCGCATTTCGCGAGTGGTCGGTATTGACCGCCAGTACGTGGAGCCCGCGCCCGCGATACTCGCGCGCCAGAGCGGTAAGCTCCGGCAGCGCGACACCGCACGCCTCGCATCCCGTGCTGTAGAACGCCAGCACCACCACCTCGCCGCGGTAGTCCGCCAGTCGCCGGACTGGGACGGGCGCCTCGCCGCTATCCTCCGGAACCAGGACGGCGCCGCTCAATGGTGGTGCCGGCGTGCCCGGCGCCAGAAGCTTGGGCGCATTCCGGATCGCTTCACCCACTGAGTGCACGGTGAGCTGCCCGAGCACCACGAATACCGCCGCGGCCACGAGCCCCAGCGTCGCGCTCCTCAGCCGCTCGCGCCATCCCACGCGCCGGCGCGCCAGGAAGAACTGCCGCCCGCCACTCTCTTCGCTCGGCATGCGACCTCCTTTGGGGTTCGTCACAAGCTTGCGAAAAGGCGTGGCGGTTGTCGAGAGCGGGGGCCACGTTCGCCGGCGCGCGAAGTGGCAGGAGGGCGCCCCTTATCAACGAGTCCGGAAATTCCGTTGATATCGACGAGTATCAACGATATCGCCATATTCTCGTTTATCACGGTTTCCGCGGCACAACTTCGAGATGGAGCCAATCACCGACCAGCCGAGAGCCACCCATAACCGTTCGCTACCGGATTTTCCCCCGCCGCTACGGCGGTCCGGATCCATGCGAGGAGCGCGCTCGCGTGCCCGTCCACATCGCTGTGCCGTATGAAGGTCGGGTAGAAAAGCACCCCCGGGAAGTGCTCGCCCCGTGATGCCAGCGCCTGGACCAGTGGTACGAAGTCCCGGTAGTTGCGCGTCACGATTATCCGGCCCTCACGCTGCGCCCAGCGAAAGACTACCGGGTCATCGACGCCGGAGAGCCCCACCGCGGTAACGTGCACGACATCGACGCCTGCCGCCCGCAGGTTCTTCAGGCAGCGCCGGTTCACATGCTCGTCGAGCAGAAATGCCAGCGATGGAACGCGAGCGCGTTCGATCACTCACAGCCACCACTCATCGCGCTGCATGCGACGCAGCGAGCAGCCGCTCCATCCGCTCGTTGTCAGCAATCATGGCCTCGACCTCCTCGGGAAATCGCTCGGCGTAGGCCAGCGCCTGATCCAGCGCTTCGCGCGACACCGACTCTCCAAAATGCTCACGGAGGGCCTTCCGATCATCACCATAATCGCGCGCCACCATCGCGACTTCCCATACGTCGGGCCCGGAGCGGAGGATCGCGCGGCGACCGGCGACACCGTCGCGGAATGCGATGGCCGGATAGTGCTCCATGGCCCACCACTCCTCGGCGATGCGTCTCAGTCCGGTGGATGGGCCTTCGCCGTGGCTCTTCCAGATGCGTTCGAGGTCGTCCCTTAGCCAGCTATCGAGGCGGGCGGTGATCGTAGACATGGTCGCGTGACTCCGGGCGATGGACGTTGGACAGAAGCGCTCCCCTGGAAGATACACGATGTGTACATCGTACACCAGGCACATTTTCCCTCGCCATCGCGCTCCTACTCCTGCTCCGCACGTATTCCGTGCTTGGTGACCTCGGCCTCGGTCAAGCGTCAACTTGACAGCGTCAAGGAACCACCGTACATTGTCCGTACGGAAAAGAGATGATGAGACAAAGAGGTGACTACGATGGAAGCGCATGGCGCACGGGCTTATCTGGACCAGCCCGCAGATGATCGGTTCGAGACACGATTGCCCAAATTGCTCAAGCGACATGCAGAGGCTGTCGCGAAAGCGCACGGCAGAACGTTGTCCGAGTTTACCCGCGATCTCCTGGCAGAGAAGGTCGCAACCGACATCGCGAGCACGCAGGAGTGGAGATTGACCGCTACGGAGCAGGCAGAGCTGCTTCGGGTCCTGGCCGCGCCTGCTACAACTACGCCCGCCCTCGCGGCAGCGACCCGGCGCGCCGAGGAGCTCTTCGGGGTCTGAGTCGTGTAGGAAGCCACTTCCTCGAGGGAGCGCGGGCGGGGCGAAGGGGTCACTGACCCCCCTTCGCCCCGCTTTCCATGGCAGCACATGATTCGTGAGCATGACAGACCCACTGCATACAGGCAGGATGGTTCCTGCCACAAGGCCGCCTTTCTCGCTAGTCCGGCTGGGAGCCAGCCACCCCGTCGAGAAGTTTACGTGCGGGAGGCGCCCCGGCGCCGCAGAAATTGACGAATATCTGAAGACCCACGCCCTGATGGAACAGGCGCAGGGGCTAAGCTCGGTCTGGCTCGCTATAGACAACGACGGCCAGGGCCCGAGCAGCCCGATTGCCGGGTACTTCAGCCTTTCTCCGCTCTCCATCCGGCTAAGCGACAGCCTCCTGGAAAGCGTGGGGCTGTCGGATGTGCAGTACCGAACCGTCGGGGGCTATCTCCTTGGCCGATTGGGCGTAGCGGTACACCTGCAGGGAAAAGGTCTTGGTGCCGTGCTCATTGCGATGGCAATCAAGATTGCCAGACAGGTACGGCACGAGGCCGGTGGAGCTTTCCTGGCCGTCGACCCCAAGAGTGCCGAGCTTCTGGCATGGTATGAAAGTCTCGACTTCGGCTTCCGCCGCTTAGACCCCAGCAGGTCCCGACTCGTCCTCCGCCTTTGACGGCAACCAGGCCGAGCGTAGTGGAAGCGGTTCAGTGCTGAACCGTATACTTCGTACGTCATCGATGAAGGTCAGCCTGGAAGCAGCGCGTCCGCGGACACGCCGAAGCGCTCGCGGAGCTTCCCGATCTGTCCCAGCGAGAGCTGCCGGCGTCCGTTGAAGAAGTCCGACACTCTGCTCCTCCCGCCCATGAGCGGCGCCAGCTCCGCGCGCGTCATGCCGTTCTGCTCGAGCAGGAAGTCCACGACCGATTGCGGAGTGCTGCGCTCGCCCATCGGGTAGTGTGCGTCGTCGTATGACCCGACCAGCAGCGTCAGGAACTCCAGGCGGTCCTCGTCCTCGCGTGAAAGTCGGCCGCGATCGAGGAGTGTGTCGATCTCGCGAACCGCTGCATCGTACTCGCGCACTGTACGGAGGACGTGCGGCTTGCTGAAATCCAGTGTCGTTGTCGGCATAGCGATCCAGTGAAGTCGAACCAGTTACCGATTGACGCTCGCCCTGGCCATCAGTTGCACTGAGCGGCAGCTACAGGTCGCCCTCGTCGTACTCGACGTGCGCCATCACTTTGCGAACGTAGACTGCATGGAATTTGTAGCGGACGCTCACGGGTGCCAAGTCAATGGGTGGGTTGCACCCGGATCGCATTCCCTCGAGGCAGCCGAGCGCCTGCGCTCGGCATCTCGGACAGCAGCCGAACTGAGCTGACACTGGCCAGAATCAACCCACTCCCGCCACTATTGCGCTTGCACCCCCGCCCCACACATCGTACCACTCTCCTACATTCGTTTTCCCGAGCCGGGAATGGCCTCGACCTCCAGTCGCGAGGCTGAAGGACTCCGGCCCCGCTCCCGAATCGATGCAGGAACGCGCACGTACCGCGTCCCCCCCGCTTGTACGTGGCCACTGGAGGCATCGAGGTAATCCGCACCCCGTCTACGGGAGCCGGATATGGAAGGGGAGAGCGAAGCGCAGGACGGCCGCGAGTCGGATGCACTTCCCTACGCCACGCGCCGCACGCGCGTGGTCGCCCTTCTGGTGAACGAGCAGGATCGTCGCGTGGTCGACGAGATCCTCGGTGAGCGTGTTGCGCTGCACTTCTGTGAGACGACCACCGAGCTTTTTCGGCTGGCGACCGACGTTCGTGCGCACGTGGTCATCGCCGACTCGGTCGACATCGACGGCAAGTCGACGGCCCCTACGTTGCATTCGCTTCGTGCCGCGCTCCCGCTCCTGCAGGTGGTGCTGTACATCGACCTGTCCGTACGAGCTGTACGGAGCGCGATCGAGGGGTGGGCGATGGGGGTCGTGTTCCGCCATCAGGAGGATGTCGGCGCGATGCTGCGCACGACGCTCGCGCGTGCGCCGAACGCGGGATCTCCGGGCGCCACGATCGCGGTCAGTGCCGGGCTGGTCCCTCCGGAAGTGCGCAGCTATCTGACGCACTGCGCCTGGCGCGCCACCACCATTCGCACCGCCCGCACCGCGGCGGACGACGTGGGGATTCCGTATCGGACTCTTGCACGCCGGCTTCGGAGCGCCGGTCTTCCATCGCCGAAGGTGCTGCTGGATTGGTGCCGGCTGCTGCACGCCGCATGGCGAGTGGAGCGGACGCGCGAGAACCGCGAGACGGTGGCGAAGAGATCGGGATTCAGCTCGGGTGATGTCCTGGCCAGGAGACTACGCCTCTACACGGGTCTCTCGTGGACGATGCTGCGCGAGCGTGTCGGCTTCGACCGGCTTTTGACGATGTTCGATGCGATGCTGCGCGCGCCGCTCGACAGGGGCACGGACTGGGGCGAGTCGCGCGCGAACCCGGAATAACAGCCCCCGGGTTGCCGATAATACAGTTGTTCTCGCCGATTTCGCATCTCGCTCGGAGTGCGGAAACATCCTAGAGTGGTACGGCGTGATGCACGCGACGACACGCCGGCTATCGGTGGAGATATCGGCGTACCGAACAGTTGCCACTCGGCAACCCGGGCATTGCACGGAGGTGATGTATGCATGCACGAAAGTTCAGTCGACCGTCCACCGCGCTCGGACATTCCGAGCGGTTCAAGCCGGAGCCACTGGTGCTGTCAGTAGTGCGAGACAAGGACGCTGCACTGCTGGACCTCCGCTCCCAACGCTACTTCACGCTCAACGAGGTAGGCACGCGCATCTGGGTGCTCCTGTCCAAAGGTACCGAGCATGCGGTCATCGTCGAGCTCCTGGCCGAGGAGTACGACGCCCCGTTCGACGTGATAGCGAGCGATACGCGCGCCATCGTGGATGCGCTGGTGAGGGCGCGGCTCGTGAGGCCGTTGGATGGAGGCGGCTCTCCGGCCGGGCGCAAGACCGACACGCTTCGCGTCCGGTGGACGGGTGGACCATGGAGGATGAGCCTGAGGGGAGGACGACATGGCAGAGGGTAGCAGGAAGAGCTACACCCCTCCGGCCATCAGGGACTGTGGCCGGATCACCGAGCGAACGCTTCAGTCGATACACTGTTCCCAGGAAGCGACCGACTCCGAGCAGCCGGCGCTGGAGCGTACTCCGCACTCGTCGATCCTCAGGGAGCCTGGAGAGCCTCGTCCGGCACGCGGTGCACCATAAGGCGTGCGTTCAGAGCTTCTGCCCTGGTACTTGACGCTCGCCCGCTCCCCTCCCACATATCGATCGCCGACGCGGGCCACGGCGGGGTCAGCTCTGGAATCGTACAGCATGTCATCCCCGCGCAAGCGGGGATCCATGTTTCCCGGCCGAACATGGATTCCCGCTTGCGCGGGGATGACGATGTTGGATACGTCCGCTTCTCCAGCCGTATCGAGTCACGATTCCAGACCCGACCCCGCCGCTCAACCAACAGGAGCGCGTATGCCCTACTTCGATGACTTGTACGACGTGATCGTCATTGGCGGCAGCTTCGCCGGAATCGCCGCCGCGATGCAGCTCGCGCGCGCGCGCCGGCGGGTGCGCGTGATAGACGCCGGCCAGCCGCGCAACCGATTCTCGTACGCCGCCCACGGCTTCCCCGGCCAGGATGGCGAGCTGCCCGCCAACATCCTCTCGAAGTTCCGCGCCGAGCTCGCGCAGTATCCCACGGTCGACTTTTTCGAAAGTCTGGCCAGCGACGCCCGTGCCTGCGGCGACGACACCTTCGAGGTCGAGCACTCCTTTGGCGGCATGCTTCGGCCGCGCGCCCGCCGGCTGATCCTCGCCACCGGGGTGGTGGACGAGCTGCCCGACATCCCTGGGCTCGCTGAGCGCTGGGGACGCCAGGTGCTCCACTGCCCCTACTGCCACGGCTTCGAGGTCGAGGAGGGCAGGCTCGCGGTCCTCGCCACGGGCGAGGCGTCCGTGCACCACGCGCTCCTCCTCCCCGACTGGAGCTCGAGAGTCACGCTCTTCACCAACGGCGCCTTCGCACTCAGCACCGAGCAGCGCTCGGCACTCGAGGCGCGCAACGTTCGCGTGGATGAGCGGCAGGTGAAGGCACTCATCGGCGAAACCCCCTCGAACGTGGGAGTCCAGCTCCGCGATCACCGAGTCGACTGGATGGACGCAGTCTTCGTCGCCCCGCGCACCCACCTCGCGAGCCCGTTCGCCGAGCGGCTGGGATGCGCGATGGAGGAGGGGCCGCAGGGTCCCGTGGTGCGTACTGACGCGCGCAAGGCGACGAGCGTGAAGGGCGTCTTCTGCGCCGGCGACGCCGCCCACACACCGCACAGCATCAGCTTCGCCGTGGCCGACGGCGCGATGGCGGGGATCGCGGCGCATCAGTCGCTCGTGATGGGGTAGGCAACGGGAACACAGCGGGAGTGGAGCTGTTACAGCAGACCTGCCGCGCGCGCCTCCTTCATCCACTCCCACTGAGCGGCGAGTCCGCTCTTCAGATCGGTCGTGGGCACGTAACCGAGCAACGACCTGGCCAGGCTCGTGTCCGCGGCCGTATCGGTCACATCGCCAGCGGCGCGCTCCTGCATGTCGAGGCGGAGCGTGCCGCCGGTAACGTCCGATATGACGTCGAGCGTTTGCTTCAACGTCACGCGGTGGCCGCCGCCGAGGTTGAACATCTTCGAGTCGACATCCCCGGCTGGACGCTCCCCGGCCGCCAGCACCCCGGCGACGATGTCTCCCACGAAGGTGAAGTCGCGTGTCTGGGAGCCATCGCCGTAGATGGTGATGGGCCGCCCGTCGAGGACCGCCTTGAGGAACTTGTGGAACGCCATGTCGGGCCGCTGACGCGGACCGAACACGGTGAAGAAGCGCAGCCCCACCACCTCGAGCGTCGATGCGAGGCCGTAGGCGGTGAGGAGGTGCTCGCCGGCAAGCTTGGTTATCCCGTACGGTGAGATCGGGCGTCCGGGCTCATCCTCCGACGTGGGGAGCCGCGCTTCGTCGGTCTCTCCGTATATGGACGAGCTGGACGCGTATACCACCCGCCGAACCCCCGCCCGTACGCTCGCCTCGAGCAGACGCTGCGTCCCCATCACGTTATTCCTCACGTACGGCTCGAACCCCTCCCCCCAACTCGTTCGAACGCCGGCGCGCGCCGCCATGTGGAAGACCGTGTCCACATCGCGCAGGAACGGCTCGATATCGGCCGACGACAGGTCGGCTTCCCAGAAGCTGAAGTGCGGCGAGGGGCTCAGAGCCGAGAGATTGGCGTCCTTCAGCCTGCGATCGTAGAAGTCGTCGAACGCGTCGATCGCACACACGTCGTACCCGCGCTCCAGCAGCGCCTCGGAGAGGTGGGAGCCGATGAAGCCGGCGGCCCCGGTGACAAGCACGCGATTCTGCGCCATTGGGTGGTGCGAGGGGTTTGCGTGATACGCCACCCGTACCGGAGTGGCGGTGGTGCAATTTAACCGAAGCTCGAGGAAACGGGGCCGACTCTCGATCGAGATAGGGAATAGGAGAGAGCAGCTACCCGCTCCCCTCCATACCACCGGACATGCGGGTTCGCGTCCAGCGGTTCGGAGAGTCGAGGTTAGCGGTTGCAAAGGCGGGTCGCTCCGAGCCTCTCGAAGTACGCCGCATGAGAGCCGGCGCAGCAACCGGATACGGACGATGCTACCTTTAGAGATGCGTCACCCGGCCACCCCACGCTTCCACATCACGCGCCTGGTTCTCGCGCTCCTGTGCCTCGCATGCACGGGGGCGTTCGCCGCGGCGCGTGGTGTCGTGGACGCGGTGCGCGGCCCTGGCTGGATGGCCGCGACGCCGGGCGACCACCTCGCCCCGGCCCGGACGCCCGACGCCCTCACCCTCCTGCGCGACGG
>DATCXG010000195.1:0-2571 GCA_036565945.1 Gemmatimonadaceae bacterium | reverse complement strand
CGCTGGCCGATGCTCGTGCACGGCGACGAAGCGCGCGATGTGCTGCTCCGGCGTTTCCGCGAGTCGGGCCGCGCGATCCTCCTGGGAACGGCATCGTTCTGGGAGGGGGTGGACGTCTCCGGTGATGCGTTGCGAGGTATCGTGCTCGCGAAGCTGCCGTTCCGCGTCCCCACCGAACCGCTCACTGCGGCGCGCTGCGAGGCGATAGAAGATCGCGGTGGAGACGCGTTCCGCGAATTCATGCTGCCGCACGCGGCACTCCGCCTCAAGCAGGGGTTCGGGCGCCTAATTCGAACGACGACTGACCGCGGAGTGGTGGTGCTCTGCGATCCTCGGGTCGTGACCAAAGGCTATGGCCGCGCGCTTCTCGCAACGCTTCCGCCCGCCAGGCGCGTAGTGGGTGAGTGGGACGACATTCGCATCGGGGTCGAAGACTTCTACAGGAGAGGAGAGTAGCCGTGCAACGTCCGGGCAAGGTCGTATGCGTGGGACGCAACTACCGCGCACACGCCGCGGAGCTGGGCAACGAAGTGCCGAAGGAACCGCTGATCTTTCTCAAGCCGCCGTCGAGCGTGATCGCTACCGGCGCTGCGATCATCCTGCCGGCCGTCTCACGGCAGGTGGAGTTCGAGGGGGAGATTGGCATCATCATCGGTAAGCGACTGAAGGACGCGAGCGAGGACGAGGCGCGCGCGGCGGTCGCGGCGGTGGTCGCGCTGAACGACGTAACAGCGCGCGACCTGCAGCGCTCCGACGGCCAGTGGACGCGCGCCAAGGGCTTCGACACCTTCTGCCCTCTGGGCCCCGCCGTCCCGGTGCCTGCCGATCTCGCGACGCTGACAGTGACCACGCGCGTGAACGGCGCTGTCCGCCAGACTGGCTCAGCCGCCGACATGGTCTTTCCGATCCCCACTCTGCTCGCCTACATCTCCCGCATCATGACGCTCGAGCCGGGCGATGCCGTCGCCACCGGGACCCCGGCAGGTGTGGGACGCCTCGAGGCCGGCGACGTGGTGGAGGTGGAAGCGGGAGGGAGTGTCGTACGGAACGACGTACGCGGCGCCTAGCTGCCATTCAGACCCTTACATTTCAGTCATGCCCACAAACTCAGAGCGATTCGAACGTCTGCCTCCATATCCACTCGCATCGATTCCCCAGAAGAAGCGTGAGCTCGTTGCGCGCGGGGTCGACGTGATAGACCTCGGTGCAGGTGACGCCGATCTCGCTCCACCGCCACGCGCGGTGGAGGCCCTCGAACGCGCGGCGCGCGATCCCGCCATGAGCCGCTACGGCTTCGGGCTGGGTCTGCCCGCCTTTCGCGAGGCGATTGCGCGCTGGATGCAGCGGCGCTTCGGCCTGGAGTTCGATCCGATGCGCGAGGTGGTGCCGCTGCTCGGGTCGAAGGAGGGGCTCGCACACCTCGCTCTCGCGTACCTGAACCGTGGCGATATTGGCATCATTCCCGAGCCCGGCTACCTGGCCTATCTGGGGGGCACGCTGCTCTCCGACGCGACGCCGCACGTGTATCCGCTGCGCCCACGCACGAACTTTCTGCTCGAGCTCGACGAGCTGAGCGACGATGTACTCCGGCGAGCCAAGCTGGTGTACCTGAACTACCCGAACAATCCGACTTCAGCGGTGGCGCCACGCGAGTATCTGGAGCGGATGGTGGCCCGTTGTCGGGAACTCGACATCCTGCTGGTGTACGACAACGCATACTCGGAGCTCACCTACGGCGGCTATCGGGCGCCGAGCATCTTCCAGATCGAAGGCGCGAGGGAGGTTGCCATAGAATTTCACTCGCTGTCGAAAACCTACAACATGACCGGGTGGCGCTGTGGCTGGGCGGTAGCGCGCCCGGAGGTCGCGTCCGCACTCGCCAAGGTCAAGTCGTTCGTCGATACGGGCACCTTCATGGCCGTGCAGGCCGCTGGAGCGGTGGCGCTGGATTCCTGGTCCGAGTTTCTGCCCGGCAATCTGGCCACATTCGAGCGACGGCGTGACGCCGCGGTGAAGGCGTTCGGTGAAGCGGGCTTTGCGTGCGAGGCACCTCAGGCGACGATGTATCTCTGGCTACCCCTCCCGGATGGCATACCCAGTGCGACCTTCGCTGGCCGACTCCTGGAAGATGAAGGGGTTGTGCTGATGCCGGGATCGTCGTTCGGTGCGGGTGGGGAAGGCTTCGTCCGCGTCTCTTTCATTAAATCGCCGGAGCGCATTGCCGAGGCGGCGGTGCGAGCGGGGCGCGTGCTGGCCTCGTTTGCGGCTGGAGTGTAGTGAGGCGGCGCCCCAGTGGATCGCTCTTAATATCGATCGCCCTGCACGTCGTGCTGGGTGCGGCACTGGTGTGGCTGCTCTCCGTCCCGTATCCCTACCACGGCTGGCTGGATTGGCGAACGCAGAAGGAGACCCCTTCGGAGCGCCTCAGCTTCGTGACCCTGCCGGGGAGCAGCCGTGTCGAGACTCCCGGTAGAAGCGGTGGCGATGGCCGTCCTGTGACGAGTGGGCCGCCAGCTCCGCCGCTAGTTGCCCCCAGCGGGGTGCCGAGCGCGCTGCCCACTCCGCCGGCGG
>DATCXG010000192.1:0-2170 GCA_036565945.1 Gemmatimonadaceae bacterium | reverse complement strand
TGGTGCTCCAGGCGGCGGCCACCGCCGACATCGTCCTGGTGGAAGGGCAGGGGTCCATAATCCACCCGAGCTACTCCGGCGTGACCTACGGCCTCCTGCACGGCTCGCTCCCGCACGCGATGGTGCTCTGCCACCAGCCGTCGCGAAAGGCGATCAACAAGCAGGAGTGGGTCCCGATACCGCCGCTGGCGGAGCTGATCGAGATGCACGAGTACGTGGTGCGTCCACTGCGGCCCTCGAAGGTGATCGCCATCGCTCTCAACACCTTCGACCTGTCCGAGGAGGATGCACGCTCGGCGATCGCGGCGGCCGAGGCGGAGACGGGTCTCCCCGCTACTGACCCGGTACGCTACGACCCCGCCCCGATCTCCGACGCCATCGTCGCCTTCCACCGGAGCAGGCTGAGCTAGATGCCGTCATGGGTGCCCGGCTGCCTGCCACCGGGCGGCACGCGTAGCGATCGGCGCTACACTTGCGTTGTGGAGCAAGCATGCGCGAGCTCATCCACAAGCACTCCGCACATGTCAGTGGGGGCGACGGCACGATCTACGAGGCGCTGATCTACGGTCAGTCGCGCGTGGATGGTAGCTGGATCGGGTGGCTCGAGTTCACGCCGCTCACGGGAGGGCACGTCCTCCGTACCGCCCGGGAAACCTCCCAGCCCGATCGTGACGCGCTGGTGTACTGGGCCGGCGGTCTCGAGCCGCTCTACCTGGAGGGAGCGCTGGAGCGCGCGCTCCCTTGACAGGGAGCTAGTTTACTCGCGTCGCGATGCATATCTCGGAGACGTGAGTGAGTAATACCACAGCAGCTCGTCGGCACGAGGACACCGGCCGGACCGCCTTCCTCGTGCTCGGGGCCATCAGCTTCTGCCATCTGTTGAACGACATGATGCAGTCGCTGCTCCCCGCCATATACCCGATGCTCAAGACCTCTTTCGGTCTCGACTTCGTTCAGGTGGGGATGATAACCCTCACCTACCAGCTGACCGCATCGCTCCTGCAGCCGCTGGTGGGCCTCTACACCGACCGCCGTCCCAAGCCCTACTCGCTGGCCACCGGGATGAGCTTCACGCTCACCGGCCTCGTGCTGCTGGCCCTGGCGCCGACGTTCCACGTGCTGCTGCTGGCAGCGGCCATGATCGGGATGGGATCGTCGGTCTTCCACCCCGAATCCTCGCGCGTCGCGCGTATGGCTTCGGGTGGACGCCACGGCTTCGCTCAGTCGCTCTTCCAGGTGGGCGGCAATGCCGGGTCGGCCATCGGGCCGCTACTGGCGGCGTTCATCGTTCTTCCCTTCGGCCGGCGGAGCGTGAGCTGGTTCTCCATCGCCGCGATAATCGGAATCCTGGTGCTCTGGAACGTGGGGGGCTGGTACCGGCGCTACGGTATCGCGCGAGCCGCACCGCGCGCGAGTAGCAGCGCCGACGTCCAGGCGCTTCCGCCGCGGAAGGTGAAGCAGGCGCTCGTCGTGCTCATGGCTCTCGTGTTCTCGAAGTACTTCTACCTCGCGAGTCTCACCAGCTACTACACGTTCTTCCTGATCCACAAGTTCGGCGTGTCCGTGCAGTCGGCGCAGCTGCACCTCTTCATCCTCCTGGGCGCCGTAGCGGCGGGAACGATCATAGGCGGCCCGGTAGGCGACCGGATCGGACGGAAGTATGTGATCTGGTGCTCGATACTCGGCGTCCTGCCCTTCACGCTGATACTCCCTTACGCCAGCCTGTTCTGGACGGCGGTGCTGAGCGTCGTGATCGGGGTCATCCTCGCATCGGCGTTCTCCGCGATCCTGGTCTACGCACAGGAGCTGGTGCCAGGGAAGGTCGGGATGATCTCGGGCCTGTTCTTCGGACTAGCCTTCGGCATGGGTGGCATCGGAGCCGCGGTGCTCGGCTGGATGGCCGACCATACTGGGATCGAGTTCGTCTATCATGTCTGCTCGTTCCTCCCGGCGATGGGCCTGTTGACGGCCTTCCTCCCCAACCTCGAGACGGAGGAGCAGAGGAGACATCATCGCGCCGCGGCGTGATGATGTCTCCACTCTTCTCTCCCTTCACTCGTAACGCAGGGCCTGCGTGGGCTCGATACGCGAGGCGCGAAGGGCGGGGATGTAGCCGGCGCCGAGCGCTACGATCGTGAGTACAGTCGCGGAGATCACGACCACGGCCGGG
>DATCXG010000181.1:0-4280 GCA_036565945.1 Gemmatimonadaceae bacterium | reverse complement strand
TAGCCATAGTGATCGTTCTGCTGGCCATCCTCGTGGCCACGGGCCTGCCCACCTCGGCGAGCGTTCTGCTGCGGGAAGACGCGCCCCTTCTCTCGCGCCTCATGTGGGTGAATGTCTGGCTGCTGGCGTTCAATGCCATCCCGGCATTCCCGATGGACGGCGGGCGCGTGCTCCGCGCGGCACTCGCCACGCGCATGAGTCATCTGCGCGCCACCCGCATAGCGGCCGAGGTGGGGAAGGGGTTCGCGCTTCTCTTCGGAATCGTCGGCCTGTTCTTCCTGGGCGACCCGTTCCTGGTATTGATCGCGCTCTTCGTGTGGCTCGGGGCCGCGGGTGAAGCGTCCATGGCACAACAGAGCTCCGCCTTCGACGGAGTTCCCGTGGAGCGCGTGATGATCCGCGACGTGCGCACGCTCGCTTCCACCGACCCTCTCTCCCGCGCGGTTGACGAGGTGCTCGCCGGCTTCCAGCAGGATTTCCCGGTGGTGGACAGGGGGGATCTGGTAGGTGTGCTCACGCGCAGTGGCATGATGAAGGCGCTGGCGCAGCACGGTCCCGAGACGCGTGTGGGCGATATCATGGAGCGCGAGTTCGAGGTGGCCCGCCCCTCGGATGAGTTGGAGGACGCGTTCGCCCGTCTCCGCGCGTGCCGCTGCCGTACTCTCCCTGTGGTGCGCGGCCGCGAGCTGGTTGGTGTGCTCACGACCGAGAACGTGGGAGAGTTCATGATGGTTCAATCGGCTATGCGGGACCGACAGGTGTGATGGACTACTCCGCCGCTCCGGCGGCGGTCAGGGCGTCCTCTGTGGATGCCGAGCCGCTGCGCCGACGGAGCAGAGCGTCGAGACTGAACTGGCCGGCGCCGTAGGCGGCGAGGAAGAGGAAGATGAAGCAGAGGAGCACCGCCGGCTCGCCACTGTTTTTCACCGTCCAGAAGTCGCGCGGGAAATGCGCCATGAAGTAGGCCGTGGCCATCTCGCCAGCCAGCAGGAAGGCGGCCGGCCGGGTGAACAATCCCACTAGCACGAGGAGGCCCACGAAGAACTCGAGGACTCCCGCGACTCCCATGAGCGACATGAGCTGCACGGTACCGCCATCGGGCCCCATACCCCCGAAGGCGCCGAAGAGTTTCTGGGCGCCGTGCTGCATGATTACGAATGCGGCCACGACCCTGAGCAGTGCTAGAGCGACGCGCTGGTAGAGGGGAACGTGCATGATCGGGCTCCTGAATTAGCGAAGACTTGCATCGAGCCCGCCAGATGCGGGCCAGGAATCTCTCATGCTATACGCACGCCCTACCCCTCGGCGCTGTGCGCCCGGCCGAGCTTGCGGCAGATGCGACTGAGCTCACGCTGCTCCGTGGCCGTGAGGACCCCCATGGCTTCGACGATGCGCTCCACGTGCACCGGCAGTATTCGCCCGATGAGTTGCCGACCCCGGTGAGTGAGGTCGATCACGTGTGCGCGACCGTCATCGGGATCGCGCGTGCGTCGTATGAGACCGGCGCGCTCGAGGTTCGCAAGCACCGTTGTGAGGTTGCTGCTGCTCTTGAGCAACTTGGTGGAGAGCTGGCCTGGCGACAGCGGCCCGAGGTGCAGGAGCGCGTCGAGCACGCCAAACTGGCTTTCGGTGAGACTCTCAGCGCGGTCCAGCCGATTCTGCAGGCCGCCAGTCACTGATGAAGTAGCTCTCTTGAGCTTGAGGTAGGCGTCGAGTGCGCGGATCTCGCGCTGACTGCCACGGTAGTTTGTACCCACGACCTTTGACCGCTGTGAAGGATCTGACAGAGCGACGTCGAAGCTGTGCAACACTCCGACGTCGGCATGCGCGGGTGGGGCGGCCAGGGATGCCTGCCAGTCTCGTTCACCTGAGCGCCCACCTCACCATAACGACACATGAGCCGGCAAATGGTTTCATCGACGGCTGAGATCAGCGGAGCCACTCGTCCAGGTGCTCGGCTACGAAAGTGTCGTCGGTCATCCATGGATATGCGGCGATCACCCGGTCGATCTCCTCGTGCTGACCGGGTGAGAGGCGCCCGGTTGGATCGAGGCACCAGGTGCCGCGCATGAGGCCCTGTCGGCGCAGGACTTCGTGGATCCCGGCGATGCAGCCGGCGAAGGCATTGCGAGAGTCGAATATCGCGCCGTTGGCATCGGTGATCGCGGCGCCGCGCGCGAGCCACTGGGCATCGAGCATCGGCTGGTCGCGGACGGCTGCGACATCGGCCAGCAGCTCCACGGCACGGCACGTCCACACTGCCCAGTGGCCGAGCAGCCCTCCCACTATCCGCGGGCCATCAGAATCAATGTCACGAGCGGAAGTGGGAGCGTCGGCGAATCCCGAGGCGCCTGGTGAGCCGGCGCGACTCTTGTTTCCCTTCTCACCGCCGGTACGGCTCGTGTTCCCCTTCTCACCGACCGCGCGTGGGAAGCGAGTGAGCAGGTCGGCCACGATGTTGTCGTCGTTGCCCGTGTAGAGCGCAACATCGCGGCGGCCCGAATCGGCCACGGCGCGGACGACATCGAGAGTGTGGTAGCGGTTGAACGGCGCGATCTTGATGCCCAGGAGCTCCGGCAACTCCGCGAGCGCGCGCCAGAATCCGTAACCGAGCACGCGTCCGCCCACCGCGGGCTGGAGATAGAAGCCGACTATCGGGATCGCCTGAGCCACATCGCGGCAGTGACGGAGTAGTTCGGCGTCGCTGACGTTGCCCACGCCGCCGAAGCCAAGGAGCCCGGCGTGGTATCCGAGGTCGCGCGCCAGTCGCGCCTCGCTCAGCGCCTGGTCTGTGGGTCCGAGTATGCCGGCGATCTTTACGAAATCGCGGGGCGGTCCGCCGGCGGTGCCAGCAATGGCTTCGTCCGCGGTGCGGGACGCCAGCTCCAGTACCGGCGCCAGAAGCCCGTGACGCGGGTCGCGGATCTCGAACTGCGTGGTGTGCACCCCCACAGCGATACCGCCCGCACCGGCGGCCACGTAGTAGCGCGTGAGTGCGCGTTGGTGTTGCTCGTCCAGCCGGCGGTGCTCGTCGAGCGCCAGAGGGTGGGCGGGAATCACCTGGCCGGCGAGCAGGTGCGAGCGCGGGAAGCTGGGCTCAGAACTTCCCACCGCGCTCCTCGTAGTGGGTGGGGCGATCCAGCAGTGGACGACCACGCTGGATCCAGTCGGCGATCCAGACCATCATCTGCCCAACCGAAACCTCCGGCTGACCCATCATCTCGATCGACCGACTCGCGTCGCTGAGGAGAGCATCGGGGTTCTCGGTGCCTTCCACATTGGGTGTGCGGCCGAGCAGTTCGCCGAAACGCTGGGCCAGGGCACGGATCGACAGCGTCTCGCGGCCGGTGACGTTGAGGATGAATGGTGGGGAAGCGGCGTACTCCAGGCACTGGATGGCGCGCGCGCTGGCGCAGCCCTGCCAGATCACGTTCGCGTATCCCATTCGCACGTCCACTGATTCGCCATTCCACACCTTGCGGGCGATGTCGACGAGCACCCCGTAGCGCAGCTCCACTGCATAGTTGAGCCGCACGATCGCCACGCGGGTGCCGTCGCGTGCGGACAGATAGGTGAGCACGCGCTCGCGGCCGAGGCACGAGGCTGCGTACTCGCCCACCGGATCGGGCGGCTCGTCTTCCCGCGCGCCGCCGCTCGCTATGGGCACCAGCGGATAGACATTGCCCGTGGAGAACGCCACGATCCTCGCGCCTGCGTAATGCTCGGCAGCGATCGCGGGCACCACGGTATTCATCATCCAGGTGGCGCCCGGCGAGTCTGTAGTGCCGAACTTCTGCCCGGCCATGAAGATCACGTTGGGCGCATCTGGCAGTGCGGCGACCGACGCGCGATCGGTGAGGTCGCACTTGATGGTCTCGACATTGGCCGAGCGCAGCCGGTGCTCCGTGCCAGGTGAGGAGAATCGGGAGACGGCGATCACCCGATCACTCGGTCGCACCGCATCGAGCCCGCGCCTCAGCATGCGTGCGAGCGTGGGCCCCATCTTCCCACCAGCGCCGAGCACCACCACATCACCGGTCACGCGGCGGAGTATCTCCAGAACTCCCGGCGTTGGCTCGGATAGCAGTAGCTCCAGCTCGTCCTCCGAATTCGGCGGCGGAGCCCCCAGCGTGACGCCGGTCTGGACCTGTGGGCGAGTGCGGTGAAGCATGGGAGGGGGAGGGGGCGAGGGATCAGGAAGCAGGAATCAGGGACATACCTCGGACATGCATCTTTCCTGTGTAGAGCTCCGCGGTAACTGCAGCACGGAGAACTGCAGG
>DATCXG010000172.1:0-15030 GCA_036565945.1 Gemmatimonadaceae bacterium | reverse complement strand
GGGACCGCGTATGGCGGTCCCGCCAACGAACTGCCCTACTCGCCCAATCGTACCAGACAGTATTCCCGCGCACCTCTCTTCAGGAGCAGGTGCCTGCCGGGTAACTGACTGCTGGTATCTATGGATCGGTCGGCGGCGCCGAGCCTCCGTCCATTGACGCTGAGACCTCCCTGCTCGAGCAGCCGGCGCGCCGCTCCCTTCGACGGCGCGAGCTTGGCCGCCACGAACAGTTCCAGGGTGTCGACCGTGCCATCCGCGGGTGCAGGCACCTCGGCGAAGGGAACCTCGGCGGCGAGCGTCTGCAGCGCCGCTGGCGAGAGTGCGCTTGCTTCTCCCTTGCCGAAGAGGAGCGCCGAGACCTGGCCCGCGGCGAGTACCGCCTCGCGTCCGTGGACACGCGACGTGAGGTCTGTCGCCAGAGCCTGCTGGGCTGCTCGGCGCTCCGGGTGCTCGACAGTTTCACGTTCGAGCGCCTCGATCTCCTCGCGCGGCAGCAGCGTGAAGTAGCGGAGATACTTCCCCACGTCGCGGTCGTCGGTGTTGATCCAGAACTGGTACATCCGGTATGGCGAGGTACGCTCCGGGTCCAGCCAGATCGCGCCCGACTCGGTCTTGCCGAATTTCGTTCCGGCCGCGGTGGTCACCAGTGGCAGGGTGAGCGCGTGCGCCTCGTGGCCCTCGACGCGGCGGATGAGCTCCACGCCTGCCGTGATGTTCCCCCACTGGTCGCTTCCGCCTATCTGGAGCGTGGCTCCCTCGCGCCGGTGCAGCTCCAGGTAGTCGTACGCCTGGAGAAGCATGTAGCTGAACTCAGTGTACGAGATCCCCGCC
The DNA here is from genome assembly GCA_036565945.1 of Gemmatimonadaceae bacterium. Taxonomy (GTDB): domain Bacteria; phylum Gemmatimonadota; class Gemmatimonadetes; order Gemmatimonadales; family Gemmatimonadaceae; genus JADGGM01. The sequence continues at coordinate 14,199 of DATCXG010000172.1, read as the reverse complement.
TCCATACGCGACTTCACCGAGTCCTTGGCGAGCATGTAGTTCACGGTGAAGTGCTTGCCGATATCACGCATGAACTCCACCGCGTTGAGCTGGAGGAGCCACTCCGCGTTGTCGCGCATGATGGCGCCGTGCGCCCCCGAAAAATCGAGGAAGCGCTCCAGCTGTCCGCCGATGGCGCGCGCATTCGCCTCGACCACCTCGCGAGAGTTGAGCTGGCGTTCGAGGGTCTTGCCACTCGGATCGCCGATCATCCCTGTGCCGCCGCCCACCAGGGCGATCGGCCGGTGTCCCGCGCGCTGGAGGTGGACGAGTCCCATCACGGGCACGAGGTTTCCAACGTGCAAGCTGGGGGCGGTTGGGTCGAAGCCGCAGTACGCGGTGAGCGTGCCTCTGGCGAGCCAGCTGGGCAGGCCTTCGGTGTGCTGATTGAGGAGCCCGCGCCAGGCGAGTTCCTCGACGAGGGCGGAGGATGAAGCAGTGGTAGAGGACATTCAGGAAGATACGAGGAGGGTGGCCGTCAGTCGACGGGCAGTGGACGATGTGGTTGGCCTTCTCGATGCCGCTGGTGCTATAGTTGCCACAGAGGTTATGGGTCGCCGCTGGTTGACGAGGCGCGGATGCCAATCGCATCCTCGCTGGAAATATTGCCGCCGCCCTTCGCGTTGCTGCGCCCACGTCATGAGATTAACTTCTCAATTCTCATACAATTAGCCTCTATATACCCTGTCCACACCCGAGCCTGCCGGCGTGACTCGAGCCGCCGGAAAAGATGGCTGACCTGCCGTTCCAGCGGCGCTTCTGGAAGAAGCGACCGCGTCTCACGCACGTGGTGCTCCTGCTCGTCACCTTCGGGGCTACCTTCGCTGCGGGGTTGGCCTACGCCTCGTGGACACTCGTATGCCGCCCTGGTGCCTGTCCCGATCCGCGCCGACTCGAAGCCTTCACGCCGCACCAGACCTCGAAGCTCTACGCCGCCGACGGGCGCTTCGTAGCAGAGCTGGGACTCGAGCGTCGCACTCTGGTGACGCTGGACGAGATCCCCGAGATGGTACAGCAGGCGTTCGTCGTTACCGAGGACAAGCGCTTCTACCAGCACAAGGGGATCGATTGGGTGCGCGCGTTCGGTGCCGCCGTTCATAACGTCGCGGCCGGCGGGTATGCCCAGGGTTTCTCCACGATCACCATGCAGCTAGCGCGTAACATCTTCACGGAGAAGATCAGCCGGGAGAAGACGCTCACGCGCAAGCTCAAGGAGATGAAGGTCGCGCGCGAGATCGAGGCGCTCTACCCCAAGCAGAAGATCCTGGAGCTCTATCTCAATCAGATCGCGCTGGGGAACGGAGCGTACGGCGTGGAGACCGCGGCGCAGCGCTATTTCGGCAAGTCGGTGCGCGATCTCAACGTCGCCGAGGCAGCCACGCTCGCCGCGCTTCCCAAAGCGCCCTCACGCTACAACCCACGCCGCTTCCCCGACCGGGCGATCCAGCGTCGCAACACGATCATAGCACTCATGCGTGATCAGGGGATCGTGAGCGAGGCCGACGCGCGGCTGGCGCAGGCTTATCCCCTCGATCTTGCGGGCCGAACCGAATCGGGCGAGCTGGCACCGTACTTCGTGGAATGGGTTCGCAAGCAGCTCGAGGACCAGTTCGGAAGCAGGTTGTACACCTCGGGATACAAGGTCTACACCACCCTCGACATCGACATGCAGCTCGCGGCCGAACGGAATCTCGAGGCGCAGTTGCGGGGGATCGAGGCGGGGAAGTTCGGGAAGTTCGGCCACATCACCTACGAGCAGTACGCGGCACGCAGCGCCAACGGCGATGGCGACTCGCTGGGCAACTCGCCGTATCTGCAGGGTGCCTTCGTGGTGATCGACCCACGGAGTGGAGCCGTCCGCGCCCTGATCGGTGGTCGCGACTTCAACGACTCCAAGTTCAACCGCGCCACGCAAGCGCTGCGGCAGCCGGGCTCTACTTTCAAGCCTGTGGTCTACGCCACGGCGATCCATAACGGACTCCCCCTGTCGTACATGCTGGACGACACGTCCATCACGCTACCACAGGAGAACGGCACTCCGTGGACTCCCCAGAACTATGATCTGAAGTTCGAGGGGATGATGCCCATGCGGCGCGCCCTCTACCAGTCGCGCAACCTGCCCACCATCAGTCTCGGCATGCAGCTCGGCGAGCGGAACGTCATCGAGATGGCGCACCGCATGGGCATCACCACGCCGATTCCGGCCTACCCTTCCATCAATATTGGCGCGGCCGATGTGTATCCCATCGAGATGATGGCTGCCTACACAACCTTCGCATCACTGGGCGATCGTGTGGCGGCAAACGGCATCCTGCGTGTGGAGGACTCACGAGGGCAGGTCGTGTGGGAGGCGTCACCGCGGCCGGAGCGGGTACTCTCGCGCGATGAGGCGTGGCTGATGGTCGATGTGATGAAGGATGTGGTGCGTCGCGGGACAGCGGCGCGTGTCTGGTCATCCGGCTTCCACATCCCGGCCGGCGGGAAGACGGGGACCACCAATGACTACGCCGACGTCTGGTTCATCGGCTACACGTCCGACCTGGTGGCAGGCGTATGGCTCGGATTCGACCGTCCGCAGAAGATCATGGCGAATGCGCAGGGTGGGCGTCTTGCGGCCCCGGCGTGGCTCTCCTTCATGAACGAAGTCTATCAGCGCCGCCCCGCTCCCCCCGACTGGCCGCGCCCGGAGAACATCATCGTTCGAGAGGTGGACCAGTCCACCGGCATGCTGCGGAATCCATTCTGTCCCGACAGCCTGGTGGCCACGGAATACTTCATCCCCGGAACCGAGCCGCTGGGCGAGTGCAGGGTGCATACGCCCTTCGGCGTTCTCTCGCCCATGGATTCCGCGGCGCGGGGCCTCTCGCCCCGCGGTCAGCCCCGGTCGCGCCGCGACAGCGTGCGCCGCGTTCCCAACCCGTTCCATATCCCGCGGTGAACGTGGTAGCCCTCGGTTCCGTTCGCAGTCTCACGGCGGACCCACTGGGGCGCGGCTGAACTGCTTACCTGCAGCACGGAGAACTGCTTTTACCTGCAGCACAGAGAACTGCAGGTAAGCCGTTCCCTCCGTCGCTTCGTGGCTGAAGTTGCCGTTCCCTGCACCCTGAACCCTGTAGTTCCCATCTAGCGCTCCGCCAGCCACAGCGATTATCATCAGAAGATTCCCCAACCGAGGCGTGCATGTCCGACGGTAGCTCCGGCCCCACCACGGTCATCTGGCGCGATGGCCAGCTCGTGGCTTGGGAAGACGCGACAATCCATGTGATGAGTCACGTGGTGCACTACGGCTCGTCGGTGTTCGAGGGTATTCGCTGCTACGATACACCCTCCGGGCCGGCGATCTTTCGGCTGCGCGAGCATCTCCGACGGCTCCATGATTCGTGCAAGATCTACCGGATCGAGCTGCAGCATGACGTGGAGGCGCTGGCTCGAGCGTGCATCGATACGGTGGCTGCCAACGAAGTGCGCGAATGCTACCTGCGGCCGGTGGTGGTACGCACCGGACAGCAGATGGGGATCTATCCGGTTGATGTTCCGGCCGAGACGTTCGTCATCGCGTGGAGGTGGGGGCGCTACCTGGGCGAGGACGCACTGCTGTCAGGTGTGGACGTGGGAGTCTCGAGCTGGCGCCGCCCGGCGCCAGATACAATCCCGACCCTCGCGAAAGCTGGCGGCAATTACCTCAGCTCGCAGCTCTCGAAGATGGAGGCGCGATTCAACGGGTACGTCGAGGGAATAGTGCTCGACACACTCGGGTACGTTGCCGAGGGAAGTGGGGAGAACCTCTTCCTGGTGCGCGACGGTGTGCTCTACACCGCGCCGCTGTCGGCCGGAATCCTGCAAGGCATCACGCGAGACTCGGTGGTGCGAATCGCTAGCGATCTGGGCATCGAAGTTCGCGAACAGACCATCCCGCGCGAGATGCTATACATAGCAGATGAGCTCTTCTTCTGTGGCACGGCGGCGGAGCTCACGCCGATCAGGTCGGTGGATCACATTCAGGTTGGTGAGGGGCGTCCGGGCCCGGTGAGTCTGGCGATTCAGGAGCAGTTCCTCGGGATCGCGACTGGCAAGATCGAGGACCGCTACGGCTGGCTCACGCCGGTGGCCGAGGCGGTGGCGTCCGCGAGATGAGCGAGTGCGGAGGAGCTGCAAGCTGCCGCGCCTCTCGGCGTGGATCGTGGCACAGTTCGGGTGGAATGGGTGTAGAACGGAATGTGTTGGCCGCGCGTGCGCGGCGGCGCGGGAGCAGGTTCCTGTCTCGCTTGTAACGTGCTCCCGCCCCGACGACCGAGGCGGGAGTTTTTAATACGGGCTCTGGGAGGGCCACGTGGTCGTCGGCTGCTTGGCGTTGAACGCATCGTTCGAGCCACTCACCATGGTGCCCATGCGACGGGCGCTGCGGCTCGTGCTCGACGGGAAGGCCGAGATAGTGGAGGCTGACGCCGAGCGCGTCGTTCGGTCTGAGCGCCTCACGTTGCCGCGCCCGGCGGTCATCCGCCTGGTGAAGTTCATTCACGTGCCACGCCGCTTCCGCCGTCAGGTGACGAACACGTTCCTGTTCGCGCGCGACGGCTACCGATGCCAGTACTGCGGTCGGGGCACCGCCGACCTCAGACCTCGTGAATCGCTCACCCGCGACCACCTGATCCCGCTCTCTCGCGGCGGTGCGAACGAGTGGGGCAACGTGGTGACGGCGTGCTCCCCGTGCAACACGCGCAAGGGCAACCGTATGCCCGATGAGATCGGGATGCACCCACGCACGTACCCGGTCGAACCGCACTTCGTCCATCTGAGCTGGGCCGTCCGCCGCCTCACCCCGATCCAGTCGAAGTACATAAAGATGTTCTACGGCGAGGAGACCCTGGAGCAGTTGGAGGGGCTTTGAACTGCGGGAGGCAGGGTTCAGGGTTCAGGGGGCAGGGACTACCTCGGGGGATGGATCTCTCCCGTACGAGCCTTTTCTGATCCCTGATCCCTGCTTCCTGCTTCCTGATCTCTGTCAGTTCCCTTATCTCCTGAACCCTGAACCCTGAACCCCGTAGTTCACGGTCTGAACACTCGGCTCCTCGCTTCATAGTGCCTGCTCCTGCCGCCCAGGAGGCGAATTACCAGGGTCTTGGCGCCGCGGCCGAGAGCGGTGCCGGGGTTGTGCTCGCCGCGCACCGCTGGCGAGAGCTCGCCGCGAAGCCAGCGCTCCACTTCGTCGATGTCGTTCACCGATAGCATCTCCACGTCGAGGGCCGCGATGTAGTAGTGGCGGTCGGAACCCGATGGGAGGCGGATCGCCGGGCGGAAGGGGCGTTCCACCGCGCGGCGCACGCTGTCGAACTGGGAGTACGAACCGAGCGACGTCACGTGGTCCTGTACGATGCGCGTTGCGGCGTAACGTCGCTCCAGTGGGTTGTAGCGCACGATCACGTCCCATTCCGCCTGGGATTTCAGCGCGTCGAACACTCCCTCGGCGGACCATAGCTCCAGTTTGTAGTGGAGTCGCGCCGGGAAGCCGCTGTGCAGCAACTCATCCAGTTGCCGGTCGGCCAGCACGTTGACGGCACGGACGGCTGGTGCGTGGCGCGTCGATCCGGGCGCACGGTCCAGCGCGACTTCCAGGCGCGCGTTGCGCTGCGCCGCCAGCGGAGCGGCGACGATGCCCAGCAGGATCGTGATCAGCAGCGCCAGGCGCATCAGAAGCGATGCCGCAGGCGGATCGAGAAATTCAGCGAGTTGCTGGCGTCGGTGAGCGATTTGGCGATGAAGACGCCTACGACCTCGGCGTCGAGGCCGATACCAACGTCGCTCCTGAATGTGGAGAGCGACGGGAATGCGGCAGCGCGCCGCACCGTACCGTCCGCGGCGCGCTCGTGCAGCAGCCAACCACGCCCGGCGTCCATGAACAGAACCCACTGCAGTGGATGGTAGAAGCTCCAGTTCCACCCCGCGCCGCCTGCCCCGCCAACGAGGTGAAGGCGAAGGTTGCCGCGGTACTCCACCTGTGCGAGTGCCACGCGCTCGCATTGCGCCGGGCTTCCCGGGATCGCCACGCCATCGCTGCAGGCGAGCACGTCTTCGCCCGAAGTGGCATCGCGAAAGTCGTAGCCGGGGAGCGTGCCGGCTCCGCCCAGGGAGAAGCGCCTCTCGAGCGGGAGTGCGTCACCTCCCAGCCAGCCGCCGAGCACGAGCCGCAGGTTGAGCTGTCCCTGCGGGGAGACCCGGTTGTAACGCCTCGCATCGAGGAATCCGCGGGTGTATCCCACCGATTCCGGGCCCGACGTCGTCGGCCTGGCCAGCGGCGAGGCGGGCCCGAACACAACCTCCGGGCTCCAGCCGTGCTCCACGTTGGCCGATATCAGCCAACCGGTCCACGGATTCTTCACGTTGTTACGCGTGTCGTAGGTTATGGTGGCGTCGGCCAGCTTGATGCGAGCGGCATCCATGGTTGGATTGGCGCGCCAGTCGACTGAGTTGCGGAAGAGCGTGAACGGATCGCGCGCGTCGCGTGGCTGCCACCGTTCCTCCCCGTATCCCAGGGTGAGCCAGAGAGAGTTGCCATCGCGTAGTGAGACGTAACCACGCCAGCCATGTCTGTTGTAGTAGTCGCGGTAGTCGCGGCGAAGGAAGAAAGAGGCCAGACCGATCTCACTGTCCCGCAACTGCCAGGGCTCCACCGCTTGCACCATGTCGAAGGCATCCATGCCCACGGCAATTCCGCGTCGATGCCCGAACTGCATCTCGAGGTTCGTGGTGAAGCCGAGGTTATCTCCTTCCCATGCGAACTCATCGGCCGAGCGATAGATGCCGAGTGCCTCGATGCGAAGTAGCCCGAGAGAGTTGTTGCTTCGGATGGTGGGGCCTGCGAGCACTGGCAGCCCCTCCACCCGGTTGTACGTGCCGCCTTTGAGGGTGATCCTGCTCATGCTGCGTCGGTGGCGTCGCGTCCAGCGGCGGAACCAGTTGGCGGCGCTGCGACTATCGTCACGCACCGCGACCACCCGGTCGTCCTCGAGTCGATAGAGCATCAGCGGACGATAGAGTTTGAGCGCTCCGCCCACCGACGCACTGTCGGCGCCGCGCACCTCGCCACCTGTCACTACCAGTGCGCCGTCGATGCGCGCACCGGGTTCCAGAGTGACGTCGCCGTTGATGACCACCACGCGTCCGGTCACGTGCCCAGCGACCGTGAGCGCGGCATCCAGCATCGAGAGGTCGCCCTCGATGGTCTGCGACACGGGGATGGTCAGTTCCTTGGTGGCGCGCAGCGCGGCCGGCAGGTTGTAGAGATAGGCCACCTCGGCTGCGTCGTCGTACGAGAGGGTGTCGATGCGCTGCGTGGTATCGGATACCTGTGCATTCGCTGCCGCTGCCATCAGTGCGAGGCAGCAGGCGAGAGTGACCGTTCTCATCAAGGTTCCGGGGAGTGCGAGGAGTGCGCGGTGCATCACGCGCCGCCCCAGTCCACTCCGAGGCGGCGCATGCGCCGATACAGGTTTGGTCGATCGGTCTGCAGTCGCCTTGCGGCTTCGGCCACGTTTCCGCCGGCGATCGACAGCGCGCGCGTGATCAGGGCTCGCTCGTAGCCGTCGAGCGCCTCGTTGAGCGGCTGGTCCAGTGCAGTCGGATCCACCTGCATCGTCGCGCCGTCAGATGCACTCGTGGGCGTACCGGAGCCCACGCTGGAGGAGGATGTCGGTGTGAGCGGAGGTGATCGATGCTCCACACGCAGCACGGCGTTCACATCCTCGGCCGTCACGTGAGCGCCGGCGTGCAGGATGGCCAGCCGCTCCACGATGTTCGCCAGCTCACGGATGTTGCCGGGCCACCGGTAAGCGCAGAGGAGCTGCAGTGCCTCGTCACTCCATAGCGGCGCAGGGCGACCGGTGCGAGTGCGATAACGCGCGGAGAAGTGCAGCACCAGCGGTGCGATGTCGCTCGGGCGGTCGCGCAGAGGGGGAAGGGAGATGGGGATGACGTTGAGTCTGAAGTAGAGGTCCTCGCGGAACTTACCCTCCGTGACGGCCCGCTCGAGATCCATGTTCGTGGCCGCGATGATGCGCACATCGACCGCGATCGGCTTGCCGCCTCCGACGCGCTCGATCTCGTGCGCCTCGATGGCACGCAGCAGCTTGGCCTGCGCATCCGCGCTCAGGTCGCCCACCTCATCGAGCAGGAGCGTACCCTTGTCGGCGAGCTCGAAGCGGCCGATACGCCGCTCCAGTGCACCGGTGAACGCTCCCCGTTCGTGCCCGAACATCTCGCTCTCCACGAGGTCGCGTGGTATGGCGGCACAATTGACGCAGACGAAGGGTCGCTCGCGCCGCGCGCTCCCACGGTGGATCGCGGCTGCTGCCAACTCCTTCCCGGTGCCCGACTCGCCCATGAGGAGCACGCGCGCATCGGTGGGTGCCACGCGATCGATGAGAGCCCGTACGCGCCCCATCGCGGGGCTCGATCCCACCATCTCGCCAGAGGGGCCGAAGTCTTCTCGCAGGGTGCGCGCTTCCTGCCGTGCCCTGCTGAGCTCCAGCGCCGAGTGCAATGTGAGGAGCACGCTCTCGGGGGTGAGCGGCTTCTCCAGGAAGTGAAACGCCCCGAGCTTCGTGGCCTTCACCGCATCGCTGAGCCCAGCTCGCCCGCTCATCATCACTACCGGGACGTCCGGGAAGCGCTCACGCAGCCGCGTGAGCGCCGCCATTCCGTCCATCTCGCCCGGCATCATGAGGTCCAGCAGAACCACGTCGGGCTCGCGCTCGAGCGCGGTGCGAACGCCGCTGGCGCCGTCCGGCGCGTCGCGGACGGTGAAGCCCTCCGACTCGAGAAGAGCACCCACCATGCGCCGGATATTCGGCTCGTCGTCCACTATGAGAATGTCGGACATCGCTGGCATGGAGTGGAGGAGTGCTCCGAGGTCGTACACCACCAGGCTCGGAATGGGCCTTTCATCGGCAGCGCGGGCACCATGCCGCGGCATCGCCAATGCCCGGGTGTCACGCGCGGGCCTTCAGCCCGGCTGCGGCGGGCAAACCATCGACTTCCTTCCGCTCCGCGAGGAGCTTCGTGGTGAACCGCTGACCTTCCGAGATGCGCTCTACCTCGACCGCAACGCTGTCTACCGAATGCTGGAGTTGCTCCAATTGCTGGCGCAGGGCGCTCAGCTCACGCGGAGATGGAGCATCGCTGCTGCGGCCCCATTTTCGATTCGTGGCCTTCACCGCCACGTAAGAGCCGACCATGACGATGGCGATCGTCAGCATCACCGCCGCGAATTGCAGCACATCTTCCATTCGTCATCCTCCAGGTTCGTACTGCTCTGTCAGAGTCCTGCGAAACAATAGCACTGAGACTCGGCGTATCGGAATGGCGTCTCTGGCAGGGCCATATCAGCGCGATCGATGTGGCGACGAATGCCTCCTCCAACCGAGAGAATCCGAGCGGCGGGCGCCCCCATCACTGTGGCGCACGCCGCGCCTCAGCGTCGCTCGGTGTCGCTGGCGGAGAGCATGGTTGGAGCTTCCTTCTGCCGCTCGGCCAGGAGCTTCGTGGTGAACCGCTGTCCCTCGGAGATGCGCTCCACCTCCACCGCAATCGAGTCGATCGCATTCTCCATGCGTTCCAGGCGTTGTTGTACTTCCGGTGGCACCGACGGCACCGATCGTTTATCCAATCGTCTGGTGTACGCCCGAACGAGGGGAATACCGATGCCGAGTGCCGTGACCATTGTGAAAAATCCGAGAGGTACGATGATTTCCGGGCCCATGGCTTTCCTCCTTACAGTATCAGGCCTTCAGTATCAGGCCTTCGTGCCGTTTACCGGCAGCGTGAACCGGATCTCGGTCCCCTCGCCTGGGCAGCTCGTGGCCCCCACCTCCCCGCCGTGCGCGAGCACCGTCTGGCGCGCTATCGCGAGCCCGAGTCCCGTGCCCCCCGACGTATGGGTCACGTATGGCTCCCAGATAGTAGCCAGTCGCTCGGCCGGGATACCGGTTCCGGTATCCCGCACCCGCAGATCCACCGTCTCGCGCCCGTCGGCGCGCCCGCGTGCCACGCTTACCTGAACGCCACCGCCGTCGCGGCAGGCCTGTACCGCGTTGATCAGCACGTTCGAGAGCGCCCGCGAGAGCGCGTCGTAGTGGCCGGGAACCAACGGCACACCATCCTCCACTTTCACAGTCACAGGAATGTGTTCCGGAACGATCGCGCGTGAAGCGTAGCGCGCCAACTCCCCCAGATCCACGTCAGCTCGCACCCCTTCGGGCAGTCGTCCGAAGAGCGCGAAGCTGCGCGCCATGTCCTCGAGACGTCGCGATTCCGTCTCCAGTACCTCCACCACTTCGGTCAGCCGCGGGTCGGCCTCGCGCTTGAGGCGTGCCACCGCCAGGCCGATCGGCGTGAGTGGGTTCTTGAGCTCGTGCGCCACCCTGCGTGCCGTCTCTCTGAAGGCCTCCAGGCGGCCGGCCTCGAGCTCCCTCGCGCGCGCTGTGGCCAGCTCTCCGGACATCTTCCGCATCCGGCGGCGCAGCACCTCGAACTCCGGAGCGCCCCGCCTCGGTGGACCAGCCGGCGGCTCCTGTCCGTGTGAGATCAGCTCCGCCCATTCCACCACCTCGTTCAGCGGCCGGCTCAACTGTCGGCTCAGATGCCCGGCTACCCGTGAGGCCAGCACCGCCAGCAATGCCGATCCCACGAGCGCCATCACGACCACCAGTACCACCGCGCGCGACGTGATGTAGCCGTAGCGCCGTGCCTGCACGAGTGACGCGGTCAACTCCCGTTCGTGAGCGTCCAGCGCAGCGCGCTGTGATGGCGTGAGCGGTGCTCGCTCCACCGCCGCGATCGCATGGCGCCCGGTGGTCGCCACATTGTCCCATGCCCGACTTCCGCTGAGCACCGGCAGTGTGGAGCTCACCACCGTCGCCCCCCCCAACATGAGCGCGGTGGAGGGCACCACGGCAAAGAGAACCAGGTACAACAGTACGCGCGTTCGGAAAGACAGGCGCTTCACACCCACTCCATACGCGGAAAGGTACCGGGGTAGTTTCGAATCGCGACACCTGAATCTATACATGCAGCGCGTCATGGACAGCGCGCGTTCGGTTACGGCTGGTGCCAGCCGAGGGCCGCGACGCCCGAGATGGGAGATGGCAGGGGGTGGAGACTGACCGCTGCTCTTTACGCAACTCCTTCGGCTCGCTTACATTAAAGGGATGGTGATGTACACATCTGTCGAAGTCTGATGTCCAACTCGTGGACCCTGGCGTGCACCTTCGCGGCGCGCGCGCGGGAGCATCCCAAGCGCGCGTTGCTGGTAGCTGGTGGACGTACGCTCACCTATGCTCAGGCGGATGCGAAGTCGGCGGCATTGGCTGCGGCGCTTGCCGAACTGGGGATCGAGGCGGGGGACCGCGTCGCGATCGTCATGCCCAACTGGCCGGAGTGGATAATCGCGCTGCTCGCTTCGGCGAGACTCGGCGCCACGGTCGTCCCGCTCAACCCCCGGCTGAGTTACCACGAGTTGAAGTACCAGTTGCGGCACGCGGAGGTTTCCGCTGTATTCGCCGCAGAGCGGCACCGCGGGGTGGATTACCTCCAGATCTTCGAGGACATCATCACCGAGCTGCCGGATCTGTTGTACCTCGTCACAGTGGGCGAGGAGGATCTGTGGTACGACGACAGGATCTTCCAGTTCGAGGATCTCGTGTCGAGCGGGGAAGGACGTGAGATCGCGGTGCCTCCCGCGGTCGATGATGACTCCGACCTCGCTATGTTGTACACGTCGGGGACGATGGGTAAGCCGAAAGGCGTACGCCTCTCGAATCGCACCGTTGTCGAGACGGCGGTCCGGACGGGCGAAGCGCTCGAGATGGACCCATCGGACCGAGTCTTCGTGGCGCTCCCACTGTTCACGATCTTCGGCCTCAGCATAGCCGTTGGATCGCTGGCTGCGGGCGCCACGCTGGTGCTGCAGGATACATTCGAGCCAGCGGGCGCAGTCGAGCTGTTGATGCGGGAAGAGGTCACCGTCATGCACGGTGTTCCCACGATGTACCATCTCATCATGCGTGCGCCGGGGTTCGACCCGACCCGGTTCCCGCATCTTCGCACCGGTATCGTGGCTGGCGGCTCGGTCACGGAGGATCTGGTCCGCCGGATCCGGCGCTGGTGCAACGTGCAGGTCGCGTATGGCCTCACCGAGACGGGGCCGACGGTGACGATCACCAGCTTTGGCGATCCAGAGGAGAAGCGCCTCACTACTGTGGGGCGGCCGATACCCGGGGTCGAGATCAAGGCGGTGGACTTCGTTACCGGCGCGCTGCACGGGCCCGAGGCTGTCGGTGAGATTGCCGTCAAGGGGCCGAATGTGATGCAGGGTTATGCCCGCATGCCGACGGAGACCGCCCGGTCGTTCTCCCCGGAAGGCTTCTTCCTCACTGGTGATCTCGGGATCATCGACGAAGAGGGGTATCTGCGGATTGTTGGGCGCACCAGGGAGACGATCGTGCGAGGGGGATATCAGATCTACCCGCGCGAGGTCGAGAATCTGCTTCGTGCGCATCCTGCGGTGGACGACGCCTGCGTGATCGGTGTCCCCCATGACATCATGGGAGAGCTGGTCTGCGCGTGTGTCGTCCCCGTCGAAGGCGCGGTCATCACTGGCGGCGAACTGAAAGAGTTCGCGCGCGACACCATGGCCGACTACAAACTACCTGATCTCGTCCGCTTCCTTGATGCCTTCCCGATGACCGGGAGTGGGAAGGTGAAGCGGCGGGAGCTCGAGCGCATGATGGCGCTCGAATACACAGCCATGATAGGAAGTTCATGAACTCACGCAATTCAAGACCGGGCGCATCCCGCGTACCGGTGGCCCCCATGCACCGTGGGCCTCAGGCGATGGCCTCTGTCACGCCCTATGGCAGCCCACCCTACGTGCACGCGCCGAACGCCGCGCTTCTCATCGATTTCGACAACGTCACCATGGGCATCCGCTCAGACCTCGGCAACGAGCTGCGGAGCCTGCTTGGTAGCGACATCATCAAGGGGAAGGTGGCGGTGCAGCGCGCCTACGCCGACTGGCGGCGCTATCCGCAGTACATCGTGCCGCTCGCCGAGTCGTCGATCGACATGATCATGGCGCCGGCCTATGGCTCCTCCAAGAAGAACGCGACAGACATCCGCCTCGCGGTGGATGCGGTGGAGCTGGTTTTCACTCGCCCCGAGATCGGCACCTATATCCTCCTCTCCGGCGATTCCGACTTCGCGAGCCTCGTGACGAAGCTCAAGGAGTACGGCAAGTACGTGATCGGTGTGGGTATTCGCGAGTCGTCGAGCGACCTGCTCGTGATGAACTGCGACGAGTACTACAGCTACAACGCGCTCGCCGGGCTGGTGAAGTCGGGTGAAGATGAGAGCGTGGCTCGCGACCCGTGGGAACTGGTGGTCGAGGGTGTGGCGCGCATGAAGCGCAATGGCGACGTGATGCGCTCGGACCGCCTCAAGCAGGTGATGCAGGAGATCGACGCATCGTTCGACGAGAAGCACCTCGGCATGGCCAAGTTCTCGCGCTTCTGCCAGGAAGCGGCGCAGCGTGGATTGATCAAAGTCGCGCGGATGGAGAACGGTCAGATGGAGGTGGACGTCGCCGACCAGCCCGTGGGTGGGCACGAGGCGAAGCCACGCTCGGCGCCAGCTGCCCTGCCGGCGCCCGAGGCGGAGCACGAGACCGGAACCGAGGAGAGCGCTCGTCGCAGTCGTCGGGGACGTGGGCGTGACCGTCGTGGCGGACGCGGCGCGCCGGTCGCACCATCGGCTACCGGGAGCGCCGTGCAGGCGCCGGAGGGAGCTGCTCGGGAGGACGCGAAGCAGCTGGCTCCGCAACTCGAATTGTCGGTGAGGACGCCGGTGAAGGCGCCAGCGCCACCTGTCGGTGGTCTCCCTGCGGAGATGAGCGGTGAGCGGCTGACGCGCGACGAGGCACTGGGCCTGCTGCGCCAGGCGGTACTCGCCCTCACCACCAGCGAGGATGTTGCCGTGCCGGCACACGAGGTACGCCGCAAGGCGCACGAGTTGCTGGGTCGCGATAGCGAGAGCTTGAGCGAGCGATTCTTCCAACGCATCCTGCGCGACGCGCACGAGGCGGATGTGATCGATCTGCGCAAGCGCGGTGAC
>DATCXG010000161.1:0-5425 GCA_036565945.1 Gemmatimonadaceae bacterium | reverse complement strand
CGTTGCAGGCTATGACTGCCGGCGAGACGGCCAGGAGAAACGCTGCTACGGCACGCACGAAGGGAGGGGACCAGGACATCCGATGCGGTTCACGATGCGATTCGTGCGGGGGCGACACCCATGGACCGGGCTTCGTCGCCCGGTCCATGGGCTTCCAGTCACATGACGATCCGGTTGGAGGTGACTATCCGGGGGTCGTCGCTCATAGCGCGGTTGATACCGTCTATGTCCTTCGCGATGATGGCGTCCAGAGTCGACTCCGCCCGCTTCGTTTCATCCTGCAGCTCGTGCAGCCGTACGAGGTCGGGGTCGGTCGGCTTGCTCACGGAGCCCGAGATCATCCGGCTGAGGCGCTGCACCTCCTCGACCAGCCGCGGGTACTGCCGGTAGCCGAGCCCGCGGACCGGACGGGTGAGCTCATCGTCACGGAACGTCTTCAACTTCTCCGCCGCCGCGTTGACCTGCTTCAGTATCGGCGACGCGGAGCTGTCGGCCGCACCATTGCCGTCCGGACCACCGGTGAGATTCGCCGACGCCGACTGCTTGAGCTGCGTGGAGAGCGCATCGAGCTGGCGCAGCAGGTCGTTGGTGCGGTAGAGCACATGGTTCACCCGTGAAGCGACAGAGTCCATGCTGTTCATCGCCACGAGCTGCGCCTTCAGATCGGCCTCTTCGACCTCGACGCGCGGGTCCAGCTTCACCTCCACCGGCTTCGACATCCGCTGTCCGTCGGCGATCACGGTGACGGTGTAGCTGCCGGGCACGACGAGCGATCCGCCGCCTCCCCGGAAGCGCCGCTCCTCATCGTCACCGGCCTCCGTCTGGCGGCCCGTGCTGGCTTCCTGAACCGAGATCCGCGCGCTGTCGATCTTCACCGGACCGGGAGGGGTCGCGGCTGGTCCGGCCACCGGCGTGGTATCACGTTTCGCGGTCCTGGCTCCGCGCTCGCTGGTGTCCGGCTGCCATGGCCCTTCGTCGCGCAGATCCCAGGCGACCTGATTCAGTCCCGCCTTCTTCGAGGCCTTCTTCAGCGTGCGCACGGTCTTGCCGTTCGCATCGGCGACGGTGATGGTGACGTCGCTCCTGGGAGGAGCGGCGAAGTAGTAGTTGATGAGCGCGCCGTAAGGCGGATTCTCCGCCGAGTAGTCGGCCTGACCAAGGTTACCATCGTTCCCCCACATCACCCACCTGATTGCCGGCCGGATATCGAAGAGGTAGCGCTTGGCGGCAAGGGCCTGGGGGAGCTCCTGCAGCGGCGTGGCATCGTCGTAGATATACGCGCCGCGGCCGTGGGTAGCGATGATGAGATCGTTGTCGCGCGGATGGACCTTGATGTCGCGCACCGGAGCGGGTGGGAGCCCGCCGGCGATCGACTGCCAGTGCGCACCGCCATCCCAGGAGGCGTATGGTCCGACCTCGGTCCCGGCGTAGAGCAGGCTACGATTGCGCGGATCCTCCCGGACCACGTGAACCCAGCCGCGCCGCGGGAGTCCCGTGGTCAGCTTCGTCCAGCTCTTGCCGAAGTCGGTGGTGCGGTAGACGTATGCCGAATAGTCGTCGTCGCGGTGATGATCGGCCGCCACGTAGGCGGTGCCCGCATCGCGATGCGAAGCATCGATGGTCGGGATCCATGCGTGTGGCTCGAGGCCAGCGATGTTCACGCCCACATCGCTCCAGTGCTTCCCGCCATCGCGCGTCACCTGGACGTGGCCGTCGTCCGTCCCCACCCAGATCACGTTGGAGTCGACCGGTGAGGGCGCGATGGTGAGGATGGTGTTGTAGAACTCCGCGGCGGTGTTGTCCACGACCACCGGCCCGCCGGAGTTCCCCTGCTTCTTCTTGTCGTTGTCGGTGAGGTCCGGGCTGATAGCATCCCACGACTGGCCGTGGTTGGTGCTCCGGAAGAGGACGTTACCCCCGAAGTACACCGTCCCGGGGTTCTGCGGGGAGAGCGCAATCGGAGAATTCCAGTTGAAGCGGTACTTGTGGCCCGCCATCGCGTCGCCCGCGGAGCCCACGCGGTTGGGATAGGGGTGGATGCTCCGCTGGTCGCCGGTCCGCGTGTCGGTGAGGATGATGTTGCCGCCCTGCGATGCCGAGTACACGAGCCAGGGCTGGGCGATGTCGGGTACCGCGAAGAAGCCGTCGCCACCGCTGATGGTGAACCAGTCACGCTTGCGGATGCCCTCGTCGAGCGCCGTACGATTCGGCCCACACCAGTGGCCGTTGTCCTGGAGCCCGCCGCAGAGCCAGTAGGGCGTCCGCATGTCGTAGTCGATGTGGTAGAACTGGGTGAAGGCGATGTTGTTGATCACCTCGAAGTTCTTCCCGCCGTCGCGCGATATCTGGAAGCCGCCGTCGCTCCCGCTGAGGATGCGCTTCGGGTTGGTGGGGTCGATCCAGAGCGCCTGGTGGTCGCCGTGCACGTCGCGGCCGATCCTCCGGAAGTTCCGTCCCCCATCCTCGGACATGTAGAGGCTCCCCGAGAGGGAGAAGATGCGGTCGGGGTTCTCCGGATCCACGCGGATGTCGGCGTAGTAGAAGGGTCGGAAGTTGATGTTCGGATCGCGGTTCACGACGCGCCAGCTCTTGCCGGCGTCGTCGCTGCGCCAGAGCTCACCCTCGTCGCGCGTCTCGCTGATCACGTACACCACGCTCGGATTGCTCCGCGCGACGGCGATGCCGATGCGGTCCATGTCTCCCTTCGGGAGACCGTTGGTGAGCTTCTCCCAGTGCTCGCCGCCATCCACGCTCTTGTACACTCCGGTACGCCCGCCGCCGCTGGAGAGGTGCCACGGCTGGCGCAGGTAGGTGTACATCCCGGCGTAGACCACCTGCGAGTTGGTGGGATCTATGCGGATGTCGGAGCAGCCGGTGAGCTGATCGAGGTAGAGCACTTTCTTCCACGTCGCTCCGCCGTCGTCGGTCCGGAAGACCCCTCGCTCCTCGTTCGGCCCCCACTCGTGGCCCAGCGCGCAGACGTAGGCGATCCGCGGGTTCTCGTCGTCGATGACGATGCGCGGGATCTTGTCGGTATCATCGAGGCCGACGTGGATGAAGTGGTCGCCCCCATCGTCCGAACGGTACACGCCGTTGCCGAACGACGCGTTGTTCCGCGGGTTCCCCTCGCCGGTGCCGACGTAGACGATGTTCGGATCGGACGGCGCTACCGCGATGGCGCCGATGGAGAGCACCGGCTTGTCATCGAAGAGGGTGTCGTACGTGACTCCTCCGTCTCTGGTCCTGAAGATCCCGCCGTTGCCGCCGGACACGTAGAAGGTGTACGGCTGGCCGGGGACCCCCACGATCACCGAGACGCGGCCGCCCTGGTTGGCCGGACCGATGGAGCGCCATGGGAGCTTCTCGAGCGTCGCTGTCGCTGGTTGGGCCTGCGCGCCGAGTGGCCGCTGGGCGAGGGCCATCGTCGCCACGACTGCGAGTGCGGCCAGCGCCGGTGGAGCAGCTACGGCCGCGGTTCTACGAGCGTTCCTGAGCATCTGGGCTTCCTCCGCTACGACGCACCGCCCTCTCGAGCGGTGCGTCGGTGAGTGATCGGTGAATGCCGGCCGCGACCGACGTGGAGCACGGGCGAGCTCACCCGTGCTCCACGTGGTCGTGGCTACGCCATCTGGTTGGCTCGCGAGCTACTGACCGCAGGCCGGTTGCTCCGTGACGTTCGGGTTCGTCGCCCGCTCGGTCTTGGAAATCGGGAAGAGCGAGCCTGGACACTGGGACGCGTTGGACTCCGGCGTCCAGAAGGGCGACGTCTCACCGAAGCGGTACATGTCGTTGAGCCGCCGTCCCTGCAGGTAGAGATTGACGTGCCGCTCGTACTTCAGGATCGAATCCGCGGAGACCTGGCCGCTCCACGCCGTGAGACCGTCGAGCGTCCTGATGGCGTTGATGGCACTGCTGAAGCCGGCGCTGTTGCTGTTGGCCAGCGCGTTCTCCGCCTTGATGAGGAGCATGGCCCGGCTGCTCGTGACCGTGATCGGTGCCCGGTCCTGAGCCGCCGCGAACTCGGTGACTATCCCCTCGATCACCGGATCGGGGACGCCATCGATGGGATCCTCCAGCGCCACGGTGATCGCGTCATTCTTGTAATCGTAGCTCACTATGTCGGTGTTGAAGCGGATCTCCTTCCGGCTGTTGACGCAGCTGGCGAAGGAGCAGTTGCCGAACCCGAGCTCACCGTTATCCTGGTTCAGCTGGAACCAGTAATCGGAGCCGAGTATGGCGAGCGCCGAGTCCGCATCGGCGGCGGCCGCCGGGTCGTTCACCAGGGGATCTGCCGGCGTCTGACCCGAAGGGTTGAGCTTCTGCCACACCGCGCGGTCGAAGCGGGTGCGAGCGCGCATCGCGTACAGCTGGCCGCGTAGCTCGCCCGAGCTCACGAGCGCGAGGCCGCGATCGATGGCCGTCAGAGCGGAGTCGTACATCACTATCATATTGCCAGTGCCCACCGGCGGACCCGCTTCCATTCGGTCGGAGGTGATGACGAAATCGTCGTAGAAGTTGGCGATGTGGTCGTAGACGATTGCGTCGAAGAGATTGGCCCGCGCGAGCTGCGAAGGGTCCGCGAGCTGGCCCTCAGCCTGGAACGCCTCGAGGCGCTCGACGGTCTGATTCGCCAGCCAGCGCGCGGGGTTCATTGCCCGGTCGGCATCATCGGAGAACTCGTTGAATGGGTTCCGAAGGTTGCCGATGTTGATCTCGTGCATCCCATCGAGCGAGCCTACCCACTCGATGTTGTCGCTCGCCGACTCGATGTAGCCGTACATCATGAGCAGACCCTGCATGGTCTGCGCTACCGAGCCGTTCACCTCGGCCTGGACGGCCGTGGGGTTCTGGAGCGCATCCTCGATGACGTTGTTCGGGTTGGTCACGTCGAGAATGTTGCAACCTCCCACCGCCAGGAGCGCCGTCAGGAGCGCACCGGTACCGGCCAGGCGGAGCCGGCCGCCGCGGGAGAGGCTTCCTTTGATTTTTTCTGTTCTCATCGGTATGCGAGCCTCCCCTAGTAGCCGAGACGAACGGATAGACTGAACCGCCGCGGAATCGGCAGGTTGTAGGCGTCGATCGCGTCGATGAAGTTGTTGTCGACACCACCGCCGTTGGTGACCCCTTGCAGGTTCACCTCGGGGTCGGCGCCGTAGTATTTGGTCCAGAGCATGAGGTTGCGCGCACCGAAGGTGATGGCCAGATCACGGGCACCTATCTTCGATGCCAGTGAGCTGGATGCGGTGTAGGTGAGGCTCAGCTCGCGCCAGCGGATGAAGTCTCCGTTCCCGTTCTGGTTCACCCCGTCGTAGGGCGAGAGCGCGACGAGTCCGAGCCACCTCTTCGCGGCGTCGAGTCGTTGATCGGGTGTGCTGGCAGGGTTCTCGAGCGTGGCCTCCACCACCGATGATCGCATCACGTTGCG
>DATCXG010000157.1:0-5237 GCA_036565945.1 Gemmatimonadaceae bacterium | reverse complement strand
CCGACGCACGTGCCCAGCTCCTACCGCTGGTGGGAGGCGGAGAGCATGACTGGGCGTACATGCTTGCTCGCCTCGGATGGCTCACGCTCGATACGCGAATCTCGCGGGTCATATGGCTCACCGGGGTGCTGATCTACGTGGCGAGCATTATTCAGGGGGTGCGCTATTCGCGCGTGGCGCCCGGCGACGCGGTCAGCAAGCAACGCGATCAGGTCTCCAATGTTTGACGGGCTCTGCCCGTCAAACATTGGAGACCTGATCGCTCACCCGACGTAACGACGACCGCTCAATCGCAATCCGCGTAGCGGCACATCACGGCGCCGTGGATGTCGCGCGCATCCTCGAGGATAGCGTCGCTCAGGTCCAGCCCCGGCGGCGTGATGATGAACGGATAGACCTGGTCGCCTCCAGCACAGCCGTGCGCGCCTACCTGATCGTCGAACGAGACGATCTCGTAGCCGTCGTAGGCTCCAAAGAGCACCAGATCGCCGGAGTTCGGCTGGCTTACCAGGTCGCGCACGGCGCGGATGACGTAGGGCGCGCTCCCGTAAACGACGAGAGGGTTCTCGCCGTCCAGCACGCGTAGCACGCCACGATCGATGATGGCCGTGCCCGCGCGACTGCGCAGATGCACCGCGCCGTCGCGTCGCGTCGCCACCAGGCCGATCCCCGGGTGCTGGAGAAGCGCGTCGTAGAGCGCTGCGCTCCGTTCGTCGCTCGTGATGTCATCGAGCCCGAGCTGCTGCGGGCGCTGCGCGAAGTAGATCAGCGCCAGGCACGAGCTGTACGTCACCACCACGTCGTGCGTGATATCCACGAAGTACTTCTCGGGGAAGATGATCTCGCGCAGTCCGTAGCGGCTGCGCACCCAGTCGCGAGTGTGTCTGAGGAGCCGCCTCAGACGGCGGTGGCGCCTGGGCGACACGTGAGTGACGGTCTCCATTATCTGCGCGCCCACGTCCGAGTACTCGCTGTCCTCGCTGGCGCTGTCCAGCACACCGGGCTCGGTGCCTCCGACCGCGGCATCGCGGAGCAGCCGTCGCACCGTGGCGCCCAGCGATTCGCCGAAGCGCACGCGGTAGCTCGCGGCCGGCGTCATCCCGTGGTCGGAGAGGATCACCAGATCGTAGCCGCGCGCGTCGGTCGCGCGGATCATGCGCTCGATCTCCGCGATGCGCGCGTCCGTGCGGCGCAGATCGCTCAGTGCCTGGCGGCTGGACGGACCGAAATGGTGGGCCAGCTCGTCGTACTGCATGTACGTGCTGTAGATCACCGGCACACCCAGATAGACATCGAGTGTGATGGCCATGGTCTGCAGCTCTCGCATGATCACGTTGCTCAGGATGCGCACGAAGGGAAAGATCCCTTCCGCGTGCGTGGCCTGGCCGCGGAGCTGCGCGATCGCGCGCTCCCACTCCTCGCGCACCCATTCCCACACCGACTGGAACGCCATCCGCGCCACCCTCACCGGATGGAGTAGGATGAGCAGCGCCATCCGCGTCCCACCCAGCCGGCGGTAGATCGAGGTGCGATCGCGCGTGGCGACGGTGAAGGCCACTGTCTGGGCGTCACCGTCCAGGAGGTTGACGTAGCTCGACCCACCCGAGAGCGCGCCCGGCGCATGGATGCGATCGCGAATATATTGAACGCCGTGCGGGGCGTTGCAGGTGATCACTCGGCGCGCCTCCTTGTCGTAGAAGCGGAACGCCGGGATTCCCGCGTTCTCCCCGTGAAAGATCCCCGCCTGGCAGTATGGCGTTGCGGAGGGAAGCCCGCTGAACCATCTCCGCATGTGGAACTTCCGCTCGCGCAGGAGGCGTTCGAGGGTCGGGCAGTAGCCGAGCCTCAGGGCGCGGCGCAGGTCCGCGTAGGCCAGCGCGTCGATCTGCAGTGCCACGAGCCCGCGCCGGCCGTCGCGGGGCCGGCGCTCACGCCGGAACGCGTGATACTTGACGGCGTAGTACAAGCGGAGGAGCGGGCCCATGCGCGGGCGCGCGCGCCGCTCTCCTTCAGGAGATGGTATGGACGGCACCGCCACATTGGGATTACTGATCGCCTTCTCCGCGGGGTTGCTGAGCTTCCTCTCGCCCTGTGTGCTGCCGCTCATCCCGAGCTACGTGACGTTCATAACCGGGATGAGCCTGGAGGAGGTGCAGAGCTCGCGGCGCACCGCGCTCATCCACTCGCTCCTCTTCATCCTCGGGTTCACGATAATCTTCCTGGCCTTCGGCGCGACGGCCAGCGTGCTCGGGCGCGTGCTCATCGCCGCACGCGGCTGGATAACGCGGCTGGGAGGCGTGCTGATCATCATCTTCGGTCTCTACCTCCTCGGGGCATTCAACATACGCGCCTTCGCCCAGGAGCGCAGGGTCCACTTCGCCAACAAGCCGGTGGGCTATCTGGGGACTGTGCTGGTGGGCGTGGCCTTCGGAGCCGGCTGGACTCCCTGCATCGGCCCGATCCTCGGATCCATCCTCATCTACACTTCCAGCACCGCCGATCTCGGCCGCGGGCTCGTCCTGCTGGCGATGTATTCGCTCGGCCTGGCGGTTCCCTTCGTCGTCGCGGCGCTCGCGATCGATCACTTCCTGGCCGCTTTCGCCCGCTTCCGCTCGGCCATGGTATGGGTGAACCGGATCGGGGGCGTACTGCTCATAGCGATCGGACTCCTGCTGGTGACCAACTACTTCACCATTCTCGCGTCGTATCTGCAGGTGCTCACGCCCGAGGCGCTACGTAGCAGGATCTGAGGACGCCCCGTCCTTGCCCACGCCGCGGCTCGCGAGCCAGCCACGGATGCGGGACGGAAGCTCCATCGCGCTTATCGGCTTGATCAGCACTTCCACGCACCCCGCCCCGAGACAACGCTCGCGCGCCTCGGGCGTATCGTGCCCGGTCACGGCCACCGCGACGGGCGGGAGGCTGTCCGTCCGCGCCAGCTCGCTCAGAACATCGAGGCCATCTTCGCGGCCGAGAGTAAGGTCGAGAAGAATCACGTCCGGCCGCTCCGCGCGCGCCGTGTCCACGGCCTGTCGCACGGTGAAGGCAGCACTCACTCTGTGGCCGGTCTCCTCGAGCAGGAGTCGCAGCGCGTCCACCACCAGCGCGCTGTCCTCCACCAGCAGCACGTGCGCTTCCATTCCTCAGGAAGCCGATCGCACGGGGATCGTGAAATAGAATCTGCTCCCCACTCCCACCGTGCTCTCGAGCCAGATTCGTCCACCGTGCAGCTCGACGAACTTGTGAGCTATCGCGAGCCCGAGCCCGGTCCCGTGATGGCTGCGCGAAGCCGAGGCGTCCACCTGGGCGAACTCCCGGAAGACGAGATCGAAGTGCTCCGGCGCGATCCCGATCCCCGTGTCGCCCACCTCGATCTGGATCGCCGGACCGTGCTCGGTGTCGGGCGACTTGTTGGCGGCGATCCAGACGCGGCCTCCGGGCGGCGTGAAGTCTATGGCGTTGCCGAGGAGATTCGCGAGCACGTGCGCGATCTTGTCCCTGTCGGCGGCGACCGGCGGGAGATCCGGTTCGATGTCCACCGAGAGTGAATGCTCCTTCTTCGCGATGAGCGACTCGCTCATCGCGCAGACCTGCTCGATCACGGAGTCGATCGGGATCTCGGAGCGGCTGAGCGATAGCTGATTGGCCTCGCCGCGCGCGTACGTGAGGATCTCGTTCACCATGCCGAGTAGCTGCCTTCCTCCGCTGATGATCCCGGCGATGCTCTCGGCCTGCCGTTCATCCAGCGCGCCGAGTATTCCATCGCGCAGTATCTCGGCGTGCGTGATGATGGCCGTGAGGGGTGTTCGCAGATCGTGCGAGATGTTGGAGAGGAACTGTGTCTTGAGCGCGCCCTGGTTACGGAGCTCGGCGATCGTCCGTGCGAGCTGGAGATTCTGCTCCTGGAGCGCACTCATGCGCTGCTCCAGCGACATCTCGTCGGTCAATGTACGGGACATGAACCTTATAGTAGCGCCAGTTCGAGCGCCTGCCAACGAGCTATCCGCTGACCCGGTCGGCTGGTTGTGATACCGGTCACTCCGCCGGGGAGTGCGTCGTCCATAGCGTAGAACCATTCCGGCGGGGGGTGTATTACCTTGTCGGCTCGCGCGAGGGGGAGCAGCGGTCCTGGGTGGCATATGGATTGCTTTTCCAATGACCGACGGACTCGGCCCTGATGGGGCCTCTACCTCGCGCCGCGACCATACAAGCGTCGTAATACACCACCGATCTGGCTCGAGCCCAATCTCCTGGAGATTCCGATATGTCCAGCCCTTATCGCGCGCTAGCTCCGCTGGCGCTTTCACTCGCGCTAGTGGTCGGGGCCTGCTCCGACCGCAGCAAGGACAACTCGCTGTCGCAGGACAGCAGCCTGTCCCGCGACCTGGCGCTCGCCAACGCGGACAGCGCGGCCTCGCCGCAGCTCTCGGACGTGCCGTCGAACCCGCCAGCCAGCACCAGTCAGCCTTCGGCTACCACTCCCAAGCCGGCCACCACGCGGCCGAGGCCAGCCGCGCCCAAGCCGACGCCCAAGCCTACTCGCACCACCACCCCCTCCGGGAACACGGAGGCGGCCACTTCCGCGGGCAGCGAGTCAGCACTCGCGAGCGTGCCGGCCGGTAGCGAGATCGCCCTGACGTCGAACGATCGCGTGTGCACCAACACCAACAAGGTCGGTGACCGCTTCACCGCCACCGTCACCAACTCCGTGACGGGAACGAATGGTGCCGTGATCCCCGCCGGCGCGAAGGCGGTGATCCAGGTAGCTGACCTCAAGCGTAGCGAGAACACCACCGACAACATCCAGATGGTGTTCAACGTCCTGAGCCTCTCCTGGAACGGCAAGACCTATCCGGTGAACGCGGCGATCGAGCACGTGGACGTCGATAAGGTCCGCAACTCGAGCACCGGTAACGACGCGAAGAAAGTGGTGGGTGGCGCCGTCGTCGGCGCGATCCTCGGCCAGGTGATCGGCAAGAACACCAAGTCGACCGTGATCGGCGCCGCCACCGGTGCCGCCGCCGGTACCGCGGTCGCCATGGGCACCGCCAACTACGAGGGCTGCGTCCCGAACGGCGGCAATATCAAGATCAAGCTGACCGACGCGGCGACGATCCAGTAGAAGCAGGGCTCGGCAACTACAGGGTTCAGGAGGCAGGGTTCAGGGTTCAGGAACTGCCTCGGGGTAGAGATCTCGAACGTAGAGCAGTTCCTGAACCCTGAACCCTGTAGTTGCT
>DATCXG010000143.1:0-3710 GCA_036565945.1 Gemmatimonadaceae bacterium | reverse complement strand
TCGAGAACGTAATTCCAATCCACGAGCATCTGGCGCGCTCGCTCCACCGTGGCATCCCCGGCGGAGAGCTCCGCGAGCAGAGGCACGAGCGTGCGAGCGGGGATGGAGAGGTAGTCGGTCTGCAGCCGCTCCATGTCCATGATCGTGAATTTGCGGCCCGAGCCCAGCACCTCGCTGATGCGCGCCCAGCGGTACGGGTCCGACCAGCTCCAGCCGACCGCATCGCGGTAGGGGTAGTCCGGCGGGATTAGATCGTTGTTCGCGCTGGCGAAGTAGCCGCTCGGTGGGTCGAAGAGGGGCGGCTTAGCCTTGATGGGCAGGTAGCCGTCCCATTCGTAGCGGCCGTCGCCAGGCACCGGAACGAGCCCACTCCAGTTCCGGCGGATGGGTGCTATTCCCACCGCCTGCCAACCGATGTGGCCGGCCGTATCGGCCCAGACCATGTTCTCGCCGGGGATGTTGCTATAGCTGCACGCTTCGCGGAACTCTTCCCAGTTGCGCGCCTGGTCGATGCGCAGGCTCGCCAGATATGGCGCCGATCCCGGCTCCATCCACGCCGCGCGAACGGCGTATGCCACGTGGCGCGCGGTGTCCTCGTACACCACCGGGCCGTGCCGCGTGTACTTCAGCTTCACGATCGCCGGCGCCTGGCCTTTCACCCCGATCGTGTCCGTGATGACCCGCATCGACTCCCAACTGCCGAGGTAGCGGTACCGCTGCGGGTCGGACGGGTTGGTGCGGTATACGTAGAGGTCTTCACCATCGGTGCCGAAGATGGTAAGTCCCCAGGCGCCGTGCTCGTTGTGGCCAATGGAGACGCCGGGAATCTCCGGCTCTCCGCCACCGATCACGTTCCAGCCGGGCGCCACGAGATGGACCCAGTAGCGCAGCGACGGCGCCGCCTGGCTCCGATGTGGGTCGTTGGCCATGATCGCGTGCCCGCTCTGCGTGAGCCGTCCGCTCACCACCCAGTTGTTGCTCCCGATGTCCCGGCGCTCGCGCCAACGCTGATCAGCGGCCAGTGAATCGCTGATCTGCGCGATGCGTGAGAGTGCGGCTGAGTCTCCGCGGTACGCGATCGCGACATCCTGCGGGAGGAAGCGGACACCGCGGCGAAACGCATCATACAGCTCGAGGATGTTCTGTGAGAGGAGGGAGCCATCGATGGCCGTGTCGAGGGCGATGACCGGATCGCCAGGGTGGAACCAGGAAAGCTTCCTGACCTCCTCGGCTCCGAGCTGCGCCACCGCGCGGCCGGTCGAGAGCTCCGCACCGATGTTGCCGAGCAACCCCTGGTGCCGAGAGATAACCACGGCTGGAGTCCATTTGCCGGGCTCGATCCCGAGCAGCCTGAACTCCATCGGTAGCAGCTCGGGGTCGTGGGCAACCTCATCGATGTAGGCGTTCACTCCGTCGACGAACGCGCCCACGATGGCCACGCCGTGCGGATGGTAGGAGCTGAGCTCGCGCTGCATGTCGCCGCGGTACATGAAGAGCCGTGTGCCGATGTCGCGCTTCAATTCGCGGGGTCCCAGAATCTCGGCTACGGTGCCAGTGGCCTGGCGGCGCCAGAGCTCCAACTGGAAGAGGCGGTCGTGCGCCGCGTTGTAGCCCTGCGCGAAGAAGAGGTCGTGCTCGTTGGCCGCGTATATGTGCGCGATCCCCCAGCGGTCTCGGATTATCTCCACGGGCTTCTCGAGCCCTGGAGCCCGAAGCGTGTCCGGCGCCGGGTGCTGCGCGGCAGCCGAGTTCGTCGTGGATGCCGCCATGGCGATTGCCAGGGCCGGGAGCTTCAACAGGAGTGTCACGAGCTTCATCGTCGCTGTTCCGGAGGCGGGTGCTCGACCAGTGGCGGCCGTGGAGCTTTCGGTGTTCGAGATATCATATCGTGGGGCGGTCGCTTGACAAGCGTATCGGCCGAACCGTAAGTATGGCCCGCTCGGAAGGTCGGAGCGTGAGGCTCTGGCGTCTCCCGAAGCCCACAACTCCGCAACCCGCTCGCGAAGCCAACATGGGAACCGCTCCAGCCAAGTCGACCGTGGGATACGTTCAGGAAGTGGCCGCGAGCGACCGTCGCGCGGCGATCACGGCGGGATTCCTCGGGTGGACTCTCGACGCGTTCGACTTCTTCCTCGTGGTCTTCGCGCTCACATCGATCGGAGCGGAGTTCGGGAAGTCGGATGCGGCGATCGCACTGTCGCTCACGCTCACCCTCGCGTTCCGTCCGGTGGGCGCGTTCATCTTCGGACTGATGGCGGACCGCTACGGCCGACGGCTGCCGCTCATCATCGACTTGATATTCTTCTCCGTGGTCGAGGTGCTCACCGGGCTGGCACCGAACTACGCGACCTTTCTCGTGCTCCGTGCGCTGTACGGGATCGGAATGGGTGGTGAATGGGGCGTGGGAGCGTCGCTCGCGATGGAGAAGGCGCCATCCGGAAAGCGCGGCGTGCTATCGGGGCTGCTGCAGGAAGGCTACGCCGTGGGCTACCTGCTGGCTGCCGTCTGCTATTTCTTCATCTTCCCGCGCTGGGGTTGGCGACCGATGTTCTTCATCGGTGGACTGCCGGCGCTGCTGGCGATCTACGTGCGGCTCAAGGTGAAGGAGTCGGCGGTGTGGGAGCGGACGAAGCACAGTAGCTGGGGCGAGCTGGGGAAGGGGATCGTCTCGCACTGGAAGCTCTTTCTGTATCTCACGCTGCTCATGGCGATGATGAACTTCGTGTCGCACGGCACGCAGGATCTGTATCCCACCTTCCTGCAGCGCGACTGGGGATTCACGCCTCACCAGCGTGCCGCGCTCACGGCGTTCTCGATGGTGGGGGCGATCGTGGGCGGTGTGCTCTTCGGGCTCTACTCCGACCGGATCGGCCGGAGGAAGGCGATCGTCATCGCCCTCCTCCTGGCGATAGCAGTCATCCCGCTCTGGGCATTCGCGCCATCGCTGGCCGTTCTCATTGCCGGCGCCTTCGCGATGCAGTTCATGGTTCAGGGTGCGTGGGGTGTGATCCCCGCGCACATCACGGAGCTCTCTCCCGATTCAGTGCGTGGATTCCTCCCGGGCTTCGCGTACCAGTGCGGTGTCCTCATCGCAAGCGCCGCCGCATATCTCGAGGCGCTGCTCGCGGCACGCACGAGCTACGCGGTCGCTATGGCAGTCACCGCGGTCGTCGTGTGCGTGGGCGGCGCCATCGTCACGGCGATCGGGCCAGAGAAGCGAGGAATTGTTTTCGGAGAGAGCGCCGGGTAGGGGCGCAGGGCGGAGTGGGTTGGCCTGGCTCATCGCGTCGGCGTGGGGCTCCTCTCCGTACCCTCCGTGACGTCCGCGTCCGCAGGTCAACGAGAAGAGCCCAGCCGCCGAGATGCTGCCCATCGGCCATCACACACCGGTAGTTGGCAGCAGTTGCAGCCCCGTCCTTCCTGCTTCCTGCTCTCTGCTTTCTCTCACCTCCACCTCCTCCCCGGGCGCATCGAGCCGGAACACGGACACGACTTCGAGGAGTCGCTGAGAGGCGTTGGCCAGGGCGGCGGAGGCGGCGGCTATCTCCTCGGCGCTCGCGCTCTGTTGCTCGGTAGCGGCGGCTACCTGCTGCATCGCTGCGGCGAAGGACTCCGTGCCGCGCGCGAGATTCTCGAGGCGGGAGGTGGACTCCGTGATGAGCTGACGCGACTCGGCGGCCGAGCGCTCGACGGCGGCCGACCAGCCCTGC
>DATCXG010000139.1:0-3660 GCA_036565945.1 Gemmatimonadaceae bacterium | reverse complement strand
CCAGGGGAGAGAGCCCTCACCGCCGAGGCAGTTCCTGCTTTCTGCTGCCTGCTTTCTGCTTTCTCTCCCCCTGTCCGATTCCGGGACGGGCATTCCCAGATGCGGGCACGAGGAGCGGGTTGAAGGTGATGGGTGTGGGTGCTAACCCACGTAGTACCAACACGTTAGCTGCGGCATCGCGGCGGCATGCTCCTTCCCTTAAGGAGTGGCTAGCGGCGACGGTGCCCTACCATCTATTTGGCTATATCGATTCAGGAGATTGGTAAGCTTGGATATCCCTCGTGAGCCACCCAGCAAGAAAAAGCGCTACGTGATCGGCGCGATCGCCCTCGTGGGCATCGTAGCCATCACCGCGGCGCTGAGCAGGCTCGAGCCCGCCGCCCCCTCCGTGGATCGCGCGACGCTCTGGATAGATACGGTCCAGAAGGGCCAGATGGTCGTGCAGGTCCGCGGCCCGGGCACCCTCGTTCCGGAGCAGATCCAGTGGATCTCCGCGGTCACCGGCGGTCGGGTGGAGCAGATCCACGTGCGCCCAGGGACGAAGGTCGACCCGAATACGCTGATCCTCGAGATGACCAACCCCGACGTTCAGCTCGAGGCTCTCTCCGCTGAGCAGCAGCTCAACGCGGCCGAGGCCGCGCTGGTGCAGCTCAAGCTGAGCCTCCAGACCCAGCGGCTCGCGCAGCAGGCAGTCGTCGCCACCGCGCGCTCCAACTACCAGACCGCCAAGCGTCAGGAAGACGTCGCGCTCGCCCTGGACAAGAAGGGTCTCATGTCGCCGCAAGAGGTGGGCAACGCCAAGGACAAGGCCACCGAGAGCGAAACCAACTTCAAGGTAGAAACCCAGAAGCTCGAAGAGTTGTCCAAGTCGGTGGACCAACAGCTCGCGCTCCAGAAGGAGCAGGTGGAGCGACTGCGCGCGATAGCTCAGTACCAACGAACGCGAGTGGGCTCGATGCAGGTCCGCGCGGGCGCCGAGGGCGTCCTCCAGGATATGGATCTGCAGCCGGGCCAGTGGGTGCAGCCAGGGACTTTGCTGGCCAAGGTGGCGCAGCCGGGGCGTCTCAAGGCGGTCCTCCGGATACCGGAGACGCAGGCGAAGGACATCCAGATAGGGCAGGTTGCCTCGGTCGACACGCGAAACGGGATCGTCGCCGGTCACGTAATCAGAGTGGACCCCTCAGTGCAGAACGGCACGGTGACGGTCGACGTGGGCCTCGAGGGGAAGCTTCCGTCAGGTGCCCGGCCGGACCTGAGCGTCGACGGCACTGTCGAGATCGAGCGCCTGAAGGATGTGATGTACGTCGGCAGGCCCGCCTACGGCCAGGCCGAGAGTACCGTGGGGCTGTTCAAACTCTCACCCGATGGGTCGGAGGCAACGCGCGTGAACGTCAAGCTCGGTCGTGCATCGGTCAATACCATAGTCGTCGAGCAGGGCCTCAACGTGAACGACCGCGTGATCATCTCCGACATGTCCAACTGGGACTCGCACGACCGCGTCCGTCTCAAGTGAACGACCAGAGCACTCCTCCCATCACTCCTCGATACCGGATCTGACCATGCCCGCTCAGCCAACACCCCGCCCGGATACCTCCGTCGCTCCCGGTCCTTCGCTGTCCAACGGGAGCGGGGATGGTCAGGGACTAATCCGCCTCGACGGCATCAAGAAGGTCTTCTTCACGGATGAGGTGGAGACCCACGCGCTCGCCGGAGTTCACCTGGAAGTGAAGCCGGGGGAGTATCTCGCGATCGCGGGCCCGTCGGGGTGTGGCAAGACCACGCTGCTCTCCATACTTGGCCTGCTCGACACGCCCACTGACGGCGAATGCCTGCTGGATGGCCAGCCGGTGGCCAAGCTCACCGCCAGTCAGCGCGCCAGAGTTCGCAACCGTCAGATCGGGTTCATCTTCCAGGCGTTCAACCTGATCGGCGACCTCACCGTGTACGAGAACGTGGAGCTCCCGCTCACCTATCGCGGTATGGACTCCGCCGAGCGTCGCAAGAGGGTGACCGACGCGCTGGAGCGCGTGGGGATGAGCCATCGCGTGAAGCACTACCCCGCGCAGCTCTCCGGCGGTCAGCAGCAGCGCGTCGCCGTTGCTCGCGCGGTGGCCGGTGAGCCACTGATCCTCCTCGCTGACGAGCCCACGGGAAACCTGGACTCGGTGAACGGCGAAGCGGTGATGGATCTGCTGAAGGAGCTGCACAGCCAGGGTGCGACCATCTGCATGGTTACGCACGACCCGCGCTACGCCCGCCATGCCGACCGCTCCATCCATCTCTTCGACGGCAGGATCGTGGAAGAGGAGCGTGGCAACCGTGAGAAGGCCGACGAGGAGCAGCTGAGGGAGAGCGGGTTCGAGGTGCAGTGAGAAGGGAAGAGTGAAGGACAGCAGAAATCAGACAGCAGAAAGCAGAAACTGCTCCAGGTGAGATTGCCCTCACCCCCGAGGTAGTTCACTGCTTTCTGCTGTCTGCTTTCTTCCGTCCCACACCTTTCCCGCTAGCCCTTCCTCCCTCCTAAGAGGAGGCCCGTCGTGGATACGCTCCTTCAGGATCTCCGCTACGCCGTGCGCTCGCTGCGCGGGAGTCCCGGCTTCACGATAGTCGCCGTGCTGACGCTCGCGCTCGGGATCGGTGCCAACGCCGCGATCTTCAGCGTGGTGAACGGCGTTCTTCTCCGCCCGCTCTCGTATGCGAACCCCGACAGGCTGGTGATGGTCTGGGGTCATAACCAGCAGATCGGGAACGAATCGGCATCGCTCCCGGACTTCAAGGACTGGCGAGAGCAGAACACCGTCTTCGAGAGCATGGCGGCGGTGGCGAACACGCGCTTCGACGTGACGGGCGACGGTGAGCCCGAGCGGATCGACGCGGCGCTCACCACCGCCAACTTCTTCCACGTGCTCGGGGTGACGCCGGCGCTCGGCCGCGCATTCGACACCGAGGAGGAGACCAGCGGCCGCGATCGCGTGGTCGTGCTGAGCCACGGTTTCTGGGAGCGCCGCTTCGGTGCGCGTGCCGATGTAGTAGGGCGCAGCATCACGCTGAGTGACCTTCCCTACACCGTGATCGGCGTAGCGCCGACGGGCTTCCGCTTCGGCAACCCGAGCGACCTCTGGGCCCCGCTGCGCACCGATACCACCCGCGGTCGTCGCGCGGACTTCCTCACCGTAGTCGCACGCTTGAAGCCCGGCACCACCATGGACCAGGCGCAGGCACAGATGACCACCATTGGTCGTGCGCTGCAGACGCAGTACCCCGAGAGCAATACTGGCTGGAGTCCGGAGCTGGTATCGCTCAAGGAGCAGCTCGTGGGCGACATCCGGCCCGCGCTCCTGGTGTTCATGGGCGCGGTGGGCCTCGTGCTGCTCATCGCATGCGCCAACGTCGCGAACCTGATGCTGATGCGCGCCGCGGCGCGCGAGCGTGAGATGGCCATTCGCGCAGCGCTGGGCGCTGGGCGCAAGCGGATCGTTCGGCAGATGCTCACGGAGAGCACACTCGTCGCACTGCTGGGCGGGGCGTTCGGGCTTCTGTTGGCGGTGTGGGGCGTGTCGTCGCTCGGTACAGCGCAGGCGGGGCCGATCCCGCGGCTCGATGAATCCGGCGTGGATGGCCGGGTGCTGGGCTTCACTCTCCTGCTGTGCATCGGTACCG
>DATCXG010000131.1:0-3248 GCA_036565945.1 Gemmatimonadaceae bacterium | reverse complement strand
GGCGGATGCTCACACGTCGTATGCGGTTGCGCTCTGGTGGAAGCAGGATTGGCCGGGTGCCGAGCGCGAACTGCGCCGCGCCATCGAGCTGAACCCCGGCCACGCGACCGCCAGAAGCTGGTATTCTCTACTGTTGCGCGGCATGGGGCGGCCGGCGGAAGCGCGCGACGAAGCTCGACGCGCCCACGAACTGGATCCGTTCGCCGTCATCGTGAGCTCCATCCACGCGTGGAACTGCTACCTGGACCACGACTATGATTGTGCCGTCGACCGGTTCGGCCGCGCGGCCCACATCGGGACGTACGGAGGGGCCTGGGACGGGCTGGCTATCTCATATGCCCGGAAGGAGATGTTCGATTCGGCGCTCTATGCGGCCCGCACAGCGATTCGGGTGGCACCGGGGCGCTACGATTTCGTCGCGGACCTGGCCTTCGTGCAGGCACTGGGGGGCAACGAGCAGGCGGCGCGCGAGAGCCTCCGCCGCGCGGAGCTGCAGCCGCGCGAACCGTTCAACATCGCTCGCGCATACGTCGCGCTCGGGGAGCCCGACAGCGCGTTCGCCTGGTTGGAGCGCGCGAGCTGGTTGTGGCCGCACCGCGCCGTATTGAGTGATCCGGCGCTGGACCCGCTGAGATCGGATCCACGATTCGCGCGACTCAGCGAGCGCGTGGCGCGCGAGATGGGGTTGCGCTGAAGCGTGGGCTCCGACGGACGGGATGGCATTCGCCGCGCCTGAACGGTCGCGCCGCATGACACAAACAGCGAGAACCGCGCGTACGTAGGCTTCGAGCGCACCACTTCGTGCGTACTCGCACATATCCTCCTACTCTCATCGATGTACAGACTTTTCCGATTCCTCGCGCCGCAACTGATTGCGGCGAGCGTCCTCGCGTTTGCTCCCCTCGCGGCGCAATCCGCCAACGAATGGTCCGCGTATGGCCGCGATGCCGGCGGCACGCGCGACTCGCCGCTCACTCAGATAACCCGCGACAACGTGGCCCGTTTGTCGGTGGCCTGGACCTATCGCACCGGCGACTCCGCGCGCTCCGACGTTCGCACACGCTTCGAAGCGACGCCGCTGATGGTGGATGGCATGCTGTACCTGTCCACACCATTCGGCCGCGTGATCGCGCTCGACCCTGCCACCGGTCGCGAGCTGTGGACTTACGATGCCCACGCGGATGCGACGGCGGGCTTCGGCGACCCGGCGAATCGCGGCGTCTCCACCTGGCTGGATCCGGAGGCGGGGCCCCAAGCTTCGTGCAGGCGCCGCATCTATCTCGGTACCGTCGATGCGCGCATCATAGCGCTCGACGCGAAAAGTGGAGTGCCCTGTCGCGACTTCGGGAGCGACGGAATGGTCTCCCTGCGCACTGGTCTGCGCAACGCGCCGTTCGAAACGCAGGAGTACGCGCTAACGTCGCCGCCAGCAGTCATCAACGGACTCATTGTCACCGGCTCTTCGGTGGCCGACAACAATCGCACGAATGCGGCGAGCGGTGAGGTGCGCGCCTACGATGCGCGTACGGGAGCGCTTCGGTGGACGTGGGACCCCGTGCCGCGCGACTCCACCGACCCGGCGTGGCGCACCTGGCATGGCCCGATGGCACACAGCACGGGCGCCGCGAACTCGTGGCCGGGAATAGCAGCCGATCCGGCGCGCGATCTCGTGTTCGTCCCCACCAGCTCACCGAGTCCCGACTACTACGGCGGCGAGCGGCTCGGCGACAACCGCTACGCTAACTCGGTCGTGGCCCTCCGCGCGTCCACCGGCAAGGTGGTCTGGTCGTTCCAGACCGTGCATCACGACCTGTGGGACTACGACAACCCCGCGCAGCCGGTGCTCGCGACGATCACGCACGATGGAAAGCGAGTGGATGTGGTGCTGCAGGCTACAAAGACGGGGCAGCTCTTCGTGCTCGATCGCGACAGCGGCAAGCCAGTCTTCCCGGTGGAGGAGCGGCCGGTGCCCCCCAGCGACGTGCCCGGCGAGCAGGCATCGCCAACCCAGCCGTTCAACACCGTCATCCCGCCGCTCTCGCCGCAACGACTCCCGCTGGACAGCGTGTTCGGATTGACAGTGGAGGACCGGGAATCGTGTCTCGCCCAGATCCGGCCGCTACGCAACGAGGGTGTGTTCACGCCGCCGAGCCTGCGAGGAACGTTGGCCATGCCGGGAAACGTCGGCGGCGCGCACTGGGGTGGCGTGGCGTACGACACCGAGAGACAGATCGCCGTCGTTCCAGTGAACCACATCGCCGCGATGGTTCAGCTCATCCCGATCGCCGAACGGGATACGGCCGTGATGCATAGCAGCGCGTCGCGGCTCGGCGACGAGTACACGACGATGCACGGTACCCCGTACATCATGCGGCGGCGCTTCCTGTTCTCGGCGAGCAAGCAGCCGTGCGTGGCGCCACCGTGGGGCTCGCTCGTCGCGATCGACCTCGCAACCGGCGCGAAGCGCTGGGACGTGCCGCTGGGTGATCCGACCACGCTGCGGCGCGAATCGGCTGAGCAGTCGGCAGCGGGGTCTGCATCGCGGCCGGACGCACGGTCAGTGGCCGGATCGGTAAAGCCGCTCGGTCTCCCCAACCTCGGCGGCGCGATAGTGACGGCGAGTGGGATCACCTTCGTTGCGGCGACCGTGGATCACTACCTCCGCGCGTTCGACACCGAGACCGGCGCGGAGCTCTGGCGTGGGGAGCTGCCAGCGGGCGGGCGGGCGACGCCGATGACGTACTCCGTTGGCGGCCGGCAGTACGTGGTGATCTGCGTGGGCGGCGGAGATTTGTGGGGGATGGGGGACTACGTGGTCGCGTTCGCACTGCCGCGGTGATGCCACCGAGATCGTCGCGTGCGCCCCAGCTTCCTTTCATGATCGTGCCAGGAGCGATCGCTTGGAGGCTCGAGCCGTGCTTCACGGATGAGACGCTCTGTCTCCATCTCGATGCGGCGCCGACTGCTAGCACCTGGCCACAGCGCTCTACCTCGCTCAGGATCCGGGCGAGCTCACGTTCCTTACTCTGGACGCGCGCCAGCGCAGTGTGGCAGACGCGCTCGGCTTCAGCTCATGATGGCTCGCGGGCCGACCTGGAAACGGGAGTCGGTCGCGTGACTGGGGGTTCGACTAGGGTGTTCCACTGACGCGATGAGTGTGATGCAGGTGCGAGAGTGGTCCTCATGAAGCAACTCTCCACAAGGAGCGCTACCATGAGCACCATCACGACGAAAGACGGCACCGAGAT
>DATCXG010000126.1:0-7502 GCA_036565945.1 Gemmatimonadaceae bacterium | reverse complement strand
CCGCAGTGGCGGCCGCTGTCAGGCGACACACCGGGGGAGTAGTGCTGGTGGTGGGCCATAGCAACACAGTTCCCGACATCGTCGCCGCACTGGGGGGAGAGCGACCCGACGCTATCTGCGACTCCGAGTACGATCGGTTCGAGGTGGTAACCCTCTCGGCGGAAGGGAGTGCGAGAGTGATCGAGACGCGGTATGGTGCGCCGACGCCGAGTGGCGATGCGTGCAGATCGATGAAGAGATGAGACAGCGCGCGAGCTCGGGCCGTCGTTGCGGTACGAGTCTCGCAGGGGCAGAGCAATCGTGTGGAGCGGAATGACTCTGCCTTGCTCCGGATACTATGATGGATGACCGAGGGGGCGTCCAACATGAGAGCAGACACGCAAGAGCTCGCGAAGCGAAGCATGACGCACACGATTCGACTATTCCTACTCCTCGAGGCCGCCGTATTCGCCGTGGCCGCTCTCGTTCATTCGGGCGCTCTCGTCCAGGGTTACGAGCACCCACAGGCACGCGTGGCGGAAACCGTAATTGCGAGCGTACTGCTCGGCGGCCTCGTACTGAGCCTGCTTTCCCCGGAGTGGACACGGACGGCCAGCCTCATCACGCAGGGCTTCGCGCTCCTGGGAACATTGGTAGGCATCTTCACCATCATCATCGGCATCGGTCCACGCACGGTGCCCGACATCGTGTACCACGTGGCAATCGTGGCCGTGCTGATATGGGGGCTCGTGGTGGCCAAGCGGGCGCCGCACCGCCATCCAGCCGTCTGAGCACGCGCCAGGCTATGGTGCGCGCGGTGCATTGCCTTGCCTCGGAGAGCGCGGCGTTCATCACGGCGACCGTGGCTGATGTGGCGAGTTGATCGGCGCTGAAGAGTCCACCAATCTCGCAATCACCATGCAAGAGTTCATCTGCGTCACCTGCGGCACACAGTTCACCGCGTCGAAGAGTGCGCCCGACAACTGCCCCATCTGCGACGATGAGCGCCAGTACGTGCCGCCCTCCGGGCAGCGATGGACGACACTGACCGCGCTGAGGCGCGCGCATAGAAACGCCGTGCGGCGGCTGGAGCCCCAACTCCTCGGCATCGGCACCGAGCCCGCCTTTGCCATCGGGCAACGCGCGCTGCTGGTTCAGACGCCAGAGGGCAACGTACTCTGGGATTGCGTGGCACTTCTCGATGACGCGACTGTAGATGTAATCCGCGCGCTCGGTGGCATCAGCGCCATCGCCATCTCGCATCCACACTATTACACGACGATGGTTGAATGGGCGCGGGCCTTCGGAGCGGCGGTGTACCTCCACGCTGCCGACAGCGAGTGGGTCATGCGCCCCGATCCCGCCATACGCTTCTGGGATGGAGAAAACCAGGATCTTCCGGGCGGGCTCACGCTGGTATGTTGCGGCGGGCACTTCGAGGGAGGCACAGTGCTCCATTGGCCCGCCGGCGCCGGTGGCCGCGGGGCGCTGCTCACAGGCGACATCCTGCAGGTAGTGGCGGACCGCCGTCACGTGAGCTTCATGCGGAGCTATCCAAACCTCATCCCGCTCGGCGCGCCCGCGATAGAGCGGATCGTGAGAGCGATCGAGCCGTACCCGTACGATCGGGTCTACGGCGCGTGGTGGGACCGATGCATCGAGAGCGACGGGAAGAGTGCCGTCGCAAGATCAGCAGCACGATATCTGGCGGCGATCGGGGCGAATGCGAGCGCGCCATCACACTGAAAGGAGCAGACATGCCGGCTACGATCCCAGTGCTCATCCTACCAGGCCTCGGCAACTCTGGACCGGATCACTGGCAGAGTCATTGGGAGCTGCGGGATTCGTCGATCGACAGAGTGCTGCAGGACGAGTGGGACGCGCCGAGTTGCTCCAGTTGGGTCGCGCGACTCGATGAAGCGTTAGCGGCGCGGAGCGACGAGGTAGTTCTCGCGGCGCATAGCTCGGCGTGCGCTCTGGTTGTGCACTGGGCCGCAATGGCGCCGGAGGAGCATCTCGCCCGCGTCCGCGGTGCGCTCCTCGTCGCGCCGAGCGATCCCGAAGGTGCCAACTATCCAGAGGGCCCGGTGGGCTTCGGACCCATGCCGTCACTGGCTCTCCCGTTCGCGTCGATCGTTGTGGCCAGCTCCGACGATCGCTACGTCACGCTGCCACGTGCGAGAGAGTACGCGGCGGCATGGGGCAGCCGGCTAGTAGTGCTGGAGAATGCTGGGCACATCAACGCGGCGAGCGGGTTTGGCGGGTGGCCGGAAGGGTACGCGATGTTGAATTCGCTGAGGGATCGAGTACATACGCGCACGCACAACATCGCCCATCGTTCGTGACCTGGTAGGACTTCTGGCGGACAGCGGTTTCGGTGACCAGGACCCGCGCGAGCTGTACAGGGAGCACCTCTGGCGCGAGTACGGCGGATGAAGGCTGCGATGCCTGCCATTCTGTGCCACTCCCGCCCCGCCCGCTTCCCCCATACCCTCGCCCGCAATTGCGCCAGTAGGGAACGCTCCCCCTCCTCACTAGCTTCCATCCTGCAGTACCTCGCGACACAATCAGAACCATGTTGACCCGGGCCCGACCGAGGGATGGATGCACAGTCCGAAGAGTCTGAAGAATTTGAACAGCCTTGAAAGCCTGAACAGCCCGTCGCGCCCGACCCTCCCGGAGGAGTGGCTGGTGAACGCGTGAGCAGCCGCCCCGCAGATCCCGAATTGGCGCGTACCACATCGCCGACCCCCACGGCGCCACCGCTCACACCCGCAGCGCGCCGCTACGACCGCTCGATTATCGAGGGGCCGCTACCCTCGGCTGTCTGGCGACTCGCGTGGCCCACGATGCTCACCAACATCATCGGTGGGCTGCAGGGGATGGTGGATCAGGTGATGGTCGGCCGCATGGTGGGCTATACCGGGAACGCGGCGATCGGGGTGTCGTCGCAGATCTTCATCGTGGTGATCGTCTTCATCATCTCGATCTTCACGGGGATGAGCGTACTGGTCGCGCGCTTTGCCGGTGCCGGCGATACGGACAAGGTCGACCGCACTGTCTATCAGGCCTTCCTCACGGCGATGGGGATCTCGGTCCTGATACTGGCGCCCGTGGGCTACTTCTTCTCCCCCGCGCTCCTCAGGCTGGTCAACGCCACGCCGGAGGTGCAAGCGCAGGCGCTGCCATACCTGCGGATCATGTTCATCTTCAGCGGCGGCATGATGGTGTTCTTCATGCTCTCGGGCGCGCTGCGCTCGGCTGGTGATGCGCGAACGCCGATGATTCTCGGCATCGGGATCACGCTGCTGAACATCGTGCTCAACGTGATCCTCATTGCGGGGGTGGGGCCGATTCCGGCCTTGGGTACCACTGGCGCCGCGATCGGAACGGTGGCGTCCTCGGGGCTGCTGGCGATGTATGCGCTCTTCAAACTCTGGAAGGGCGGCTGGGTCGTGTCGTTCCCGCGCGGCGGCAGCTACGCCCCAGATTGGGGAATCATCCGGGCGCTCTTCAGATTCGGTCTTCCCACGGGGATCCAGGGTATCGCGATGAATGTGGGCGGAGTGCTGATGCTGGCCTTCGTCGGCTCGCTGGCGCAGAGCGCGGCCGCGCAGGCGGCGTTCTCGGTGTCGTACACTCAGTTATTCTCGTTCATCACGTGGACGGCGGTTGGACTCATGGGCGCTGCCGCGGCGGTCGCGGGGCAGAACCTCGGCGCAGGCCAGCCCGACAGAGCGGCGGCGGCGGTGCACGTGGCGGCGCGAATCGGGGTGGTGGGTGCTGCGTTCGTCGGACTCTTCTTCCTCTTCTTCCCGCGTCAACTCCTGGCGGTGTTCGGGATGAACGAGCCCGTGGTAGTGGAGATCGGGACGCAGCTCCTGCACGTGCTGAGTGTGTCGGGGCTCTTCATAGCGGTCGCGCTCACCTACACGGGCGGCCTGCAGGGTACAGGCGATACCAAGAGTCCGCTCTACATCTCAATCGTTTCGCAGGTGGTGGTGCCGCTGGGGATCTGCTTTGTGGTCCAGCAGATCGGCACGCTGCAGCCGATGCACATCTGGCTCGCGATCCTCGCCGGCCACGTGACGCGTTGCGGTCTGAGTGTGCTGCGCTTCAACCAGGGTAAGTGGCGCGACATCGCGGTGGACATCGGCGAGGGGGCGCGGTAGCCGATCCTTTCGGTGCTGGGGACTCGCGAGTCGGATCTCTGGTTTCGAGCGCAAAATGAAAGACCTGCCCCCCCCAGCTGGGGGGGCAGGTCTTTCATTTTGCGCGGTGATGAACTCGAAGCGGCCCTGCGACAGTAGATCGAAGCTACTCGAATCTCGCGAGCCGATCGCGATCCTCGAACTGGTCAGAAGTTTACTGGCCGAGTCCGGGTCCCACTCCCATATTGCCGGACCCCCATCCAGATGAACCCGGTTCGATACCTCCGGAGGCTGTTCCCGTGCGTAGAC
Organism: Gemmatimonadaceae bacterium; assembly: GCA_036565945.1. GTDB lineage: Bacteria > Gemmatimonadota > Gemmatimonadetes > Gemmatimonadales > Gemmatimonadaceae > JADGGM01. The sequence goes on along the minus strand of DATCXG010000126.1, from coordinate 3,063 downwards.
CCCCGCTCCTCTCCACACTCGCCCTCGCTCCCTTCGTCGCCGTCGCCGCCCTCGTGAGTGTGGTGCCCCTCACCGGCATGGCGCCGACGGCCGCTGCGCAGTCAGTGGCCGCGCAATCGGCCTCCGCTCGGTCAGTAGCCGCGCAGTCGTCCGACCTCTACTCGGCCATGCGCTGGCGCGGGATAGGTCCCACGCGCTCCGGGCGAGCCCGCGCGCTCGCCGGAGTGCCCAGCCAGCGCAACGTCTTCTATGTAGGCTTCGACAACGGCGGCGTGTGGCGCTCCACGGACTACGGCTCCACCTGGATCCCGATCTTCGACGATCAACCCACCGGCTCCATCGGCGCCATCGCGGTTGCCCAGTCCGACCCCAACGTCATCTACGTCGGCAGCGGCGCCGGTATCATCCGGCCCGACCTCGCCACGGGCGACGGGATGTACAAGTCCACCGATGCCGGGAAGACGTGGACGCACCTCGGCCTGCGTGACAGCCGGATGATCGCCGCGATCGACGTCGACCCGAAGAATCCCGACCGACTCTTCGTGGCGGTACTCGGCCATCCCTATGGACCCAACCCCGAACGAGGTGTGTTCCGCTCGACCGATGGCGGTCGCACTTTCGAGAAGGTGCTGTACAAGGACGAGTTCACGAGCGCCAACGACGTCCACATCGACCCGAGCAATCCCAACACGGTGTATGCCGCCCTCTGGCAGCAGCAGGAGAGCTTCCGGGAGAGCGGTTCGTTCGGCGGAACGGGCGGTGGGATCTTCAAGTCCACCGACGGCGGCACCACGTGGACGGAGCTCACCAACGGCTTGCCCGATGTGCTGCAGGCGAATCTCGCAATAGCGCCGAGTAATCCCAACACGCTGTACACCGTAGCGGCTGGAGTCATCCCGTCGGGCCGCACCAACCGCGGCGGCGGCGACATCGGCTTCTACAAGTCCACCGACGGCGGTGCGCACTGGACGCTGGTGAATGGCGACAACATCACCACGCGCGAGCCAGACAACCGTCCGCTCACGCGCATTGGTGGCGGTGATCTCCCCACGCTCGCCGTGGACCCGACCAACGAGAACACCGTCTACAGCGCCTCGGTGGTATTCTGGCGCACCGAGGATGGCGGGACGACTTGGAGCGCGGTGCGCGGCGCGCCCGGCGGTGATGACTACCAGAAGGTGTGGATCAACCCCAACGATCCGAAGATCATCCTCACGGTCACCGATCAGGGTGCCGTGATCTCGGCCAATCGTGGCGAGTCGTGGAGCAACTGGTACACCCAGCCGGCGGCCGCCATGTACCACGTGTCCACCGACAACGCCTTCCCGTATCGCGTGTGCGGTGGCCAGCAGGACGCGGGATCGGCCTGCGTCGATAGCCGCTCCATGGATGGCCAGATCACCTTCCACGACTGGCATCCGGTGAACATCCAGGAGTACGGCATCGCCGCCTCGGACCCACGCGATCCCGACATGGTCTACGGCAGCATGCGCAACAACGTCTCGCTGTACAATCGCAAGACCGGTCAGACCACCTACGTGGGCCCCGACATGAGCGGCCAGGACGCCAACGGCAATGCGCTCAACCGCAACGTGCGCACCATGCCCATCGCCTGGTCGCCGGTGAACGACAACGTACTGTTCTACGTGTCCAACGTGGTGTGGAAGAGCACCGACCGCGCCCATAGCTGGACGCGCATCAGTCCCGACCTCTCGCGTCCCGCGTGGGATGTTCCGGCCAATGCCGCGAAGTACGCCAGCAGCGTGGAGCCATCGCCGCAGGGCGCGATCACCGCGCTGTCGCCGTCTCCCCGTAATGTGAAAGTGCTCTGGGCGGGGACGGACGACGGCAACATCCAGGCGACGTTCGACGGCGGCACCAGCTGGAAGAACGTCACCCCGCCGGCGATCAAGCCGTGGACGCGGATCTTCAACATCGAAGCCGGCCACTTCAGCGATCAGACAGCGTACGCCGCCGCGAACACGATGCGCATCGACGACGATAATCCGCACTTCTGGCGCACGCACGATGGCGGGAAGACCTGGACCGAGATCAACAACGGCATAGCGCCCGGCGCAGTCGCCAACTCCATCCGCGAGGATCCCAGGCAGAAGGGATTACTCTACGCGGCCACGGAGACCCAGGTGTGGGTGTCGTTCGACGACGGCGACAACTGGCAGTCACTCAGGCAGAACATGCCCGCCATCTCCGTGCGCGACATCCAGGTGAAGGACGACACAACCTGTCACTGCTCTGACCTCGTGGCGGCCACGCACGGTCGCGGCTTCTGGATCCTGGACAACGTTACACCACTCAGACAAGTCGCCCAGGCGCGGGCCGCCGAGCAGGCGTACCTGTACAAGCCAGCGCCTGCGGTACGAGTTCGCTTCGGCACCAACGATCCCACGCCCTGGCCGCCGGAGATGCCCGCGGGAGAGAATCCTCCTCCAGGCGGCATCATCGACTACTACCTCGCGGCCGATGCGGCCGGGCCAGTGACGCTCGACATTCTCAATGCCGCCGGCAAAGTGATTCGTTCATACTCGAGCGATGATCCCGTTCTGGAGCCCCATCCCGCGCTCGACCGCGAGGCGTACGATCGCGTGTGTCAGACTACACCCAGCGCGGTGTTCTGTCGCTTCCCGCTCTACTGGCCGGCGCCGCCGATGACCATCGCCACGGGGAAGGGAACGCATCGCTTCTCGTGGGATCTGCGTTACCAGCCACTCGGCGCGGGCGAGCCTGGCGGTGGCGAGCTCGATGCCACGGGAGCGGTGCCACACCGGACGTATCCTGCGGTGAACGCTCCGTGGGCACCGCCGGGTGTGTACACTGTGCGACTCACCGTAAACGGCAAGCGGTACACCCAGCCGCTCACGCTCAGACTCGATCCGCGGGTGAAGACACCGGCGGCGGCCTTGGCGCGACTGAAGTCTCTGTCGCAGGAGATGTACGACGGAGCTGTCGCGGCCCACGCGGCTCATACGCGGGCGCGGGCTTTAGTGGCGGCGCTCGATAAGTTGAGTGGCGCCGATGTAGAGGCATTCAAGGCGCGGGTGGAAT
>DATCXG010000125.1:0-4229 GCA_036565945.1 Gemmatimonadaceae bacterium | reverse complement strand
CTCGCCCAGCGCCGGCGGGCGAGCCGGTGCAGGCACTCCTGATCGATCCCGCCACGAAGAAGGCATACGTCCTGCGCAAACGCATGGTGCAGATCGGCCGCGAGATCGGCTGCAACATCGTACTGATGGATCCCACTGTGTCGCGCTTCCACGCTGATGTTCGCTCCGAGGCTGGCGGGTATGTCCTCTACTCCATGGGCTCCGCTGGCACGAAGGTCAACGGTCAGGTCATCACCGCACCCCGCATGCTGGATGAAGGTGACCAGGTTGCACTGGGCGCTACCACACTCACCTTCCTCCGCGGATCCATCCCTCCGGGACTCAGCGCAGTGCAGTTCGAGGACTACGCCGACGACTCGTTCAGCCGCAAGCATACAGTGCTAGCCCAGCGTGCCATCACCGAGACGCATGGGGCGCTACCTGGTCGGCGACGGGGGCGCGACATCACCGCATGGGTGAGGCCGCTCATCGTCGGGGTCGGGACGGTGGTGGTACTGGCAACGCTGTATCTGGCACTCACTCGCTGAGATTGGGCGGGTAGCGTGGTGTGGCCGGCGGCGCCCGCGCGTTGCATCTTGCATCAGAGTCCCTGCAGCCGAGCTAGAACGTGAGCCCGCACCCGCCAGGTCGGTTGGCTCTACCCACATGGACCGGGTTGTCGATGCCGCGGCACTCGGAACTACTACTCCCCGAAGTCTATCTTGACCCGAATGGGAGAGAGCCATGAGATACGTCTGCCTCATCTACGAAGACGAGAAGAACTGGGCCGAGTTGTCAGAGGAACAGTCGGACGCGATCATGAGTGAGTACTCCGCGTTCACCAACTCCATCCAGAGGAGCGGGCACTACCTCCAGGGCGAGGCTCTGCAGCCTACGAAGTCCGCCACCACCGTGCGCGTGCGAGACGGCAAGATCTCCACCACCGAAGGCCCAGTCGCCGAGACCAGGGAGCAACTCGGCGGCTACTATCTCATCAAGGCCAGGGATATGGACGAAGCCACCCGGATCGCGGCGCGTATCCCGTCCGCCCGGTTCGGCTCCGTGGAGGTGCGGCCGGTCGTGGAGCTCAACGAGGAGTGATCCCAGAGACGCCAGACATGCGGGACGTGGCACACGAAGCAAGTACCGAGCACCCACGCGTCGCCTCCGGATTCGCGATCTTCGGCACCGCGCTCGGCTCCTGTGGCATTGCCTGGGGCGAGCGCGGTATCGTGGGCGTGCAACTGCCCGAGGGCAGCGAGGGAGAGACGCGCACGACACTAGTGCGACGATTCCCGGATGCGCGCGAGCTGCGCCCTCCGGCCCGGGTGCGCAATGCGCTCGACGGCATCGTCGCACTTCTGCGCGGGGAGCCGAGCGACCTCTCCAGCGTGGTCCTCGACATGAGTGCGGTGCCGGCGTTTCACCGCCGCGTCTATGAAGCCGCGCGTGAAATCCCGCGCGGCACCACGCTCACCTACGGTGAGCTCGCGTCCCGGATCGGTACGCCCGGCGCGGCGCGCGCCGTGGGGCAGGCACTGGGGCGGAACCCGTTCGTGATAGTGGTTCCATGCCATCGCGTACTCGCAGCGGGTGGCAAGCCAGGCGGATTCACCGCCAGGGGTGGGGTCGCGACGAAGCTGCGCCTGCTCGCCATCGAGAGGAGTGCCGGCCCGCTCTTCGAGTGATCGGAGAACGGGCCGAAGGCAGTACCTGCCCTACGCCTTCACCGCCTGCATCTCGGCGGCCACCCTGGCGCACTCCGCCCACACTCGCAGCACGTTCTCGCCCCACAGCTTCGCGATCTGCTCCTCGGTGTAACCGCGGCGCAGAAGCTCCTGTGTGACGTTGGCCGTCTCGCTCGCGTCGTTCCACCCCGTCACTCCACCGCCGCCGTCAAAGTCCGAGCTGATCCCCACATGCTCGATCCCGATGAGCTTCACAGCGTGGTCGATGTGATTCACGAATTCCTGGATCGTCGCGGGCGGCCACTTCCGATCGATCTCCGCCATGCGGCGATCGTACTCCGCACGCTTGTCGTCCGCGAGGTTCCGTAACGCGCCGCGCTCGGTCACCCCGAGCTCCTGTCGTAGCGTATCGATAGCCGCGCGCTTGGCCGGATCGACCACCTTCACGTAGCTGTCGAACGCCACGATCTGCACCACCCCACCGTTCTTCTTCACGGCCTGGAGCTGCTCGTCGTCCATGTTGCGCGGCACTTCCGCCAGCGCGCTGGTGCTCGAGTGCGAGGCGATCACCGGCGCCTTCGAGAGCGCGGTCGCCTGCATCATGCACTCCTTGGAGACGTGCGAGATGTCCACCATCATCCCCACCCGGTTCATCTCGGCCACCACCTGTCGGCCGAACGCGCTCAGGCCGTGGTGCTCGGGACCAGCTGGATCGGTGGAAGAGTCGCAGATGTCGTTGTTCCGAGTGTGCGCGAGGGTCATGTAGCGCGCGCCGAGATCGAAGTACGCCTTGATGAGCGACAGATCCTTCCCGATCGCGTAGCCGTTCTCGACCCCGATGCCCGCCACCAGTTTGCCACTCGAGTGAATGCTCCGGACGTCGTCCGGGGTGTACGCGATGGCAATCTTGTCGGGGTACATCTCCTCGGCCATCCGATGGATTGCCGCGAACTTCTGCCGCGCCTGCTCCTGAGCCTTCCGATAATTCTCGGGGGTACGGGGCGTCTGACCGACGAACACGGCAAAGAAGGCCACATCCAGCCCTCCTTCACGCATCTTCGTGAGGTTCACCTGCCGGTCGGCATCGAGCGGATCGACCTCCGCAGTCGCGAAGTCGAGCGAGATGTCATCGTGCGTGTCGATGGTGATCATGTTCTTGTGGATTGCATTCGCCGCCTCGGCGAGCTGGTCGCTGGTTGCGGTCTCGGTGCGTGGCCCGCATGCCGCCAGTAGCAGGGCCGCTGGGAGGAGCGAGAAGAGCCGGATCGCATTCAAGATGATAACCCTCAATTTTGGCTGGATGGGGGGCGGGCCTGCGTTGTAGCGTCACCGCATCAGGTCGACATGGCACTGGTCCAGTACGCGCCAGTGTACCGTGCTGAGCAGCCTGACGTCAAGCGAGACGCGCACACCTACGGACTCCAGTTGTTCACTTCAGATAGCGACCTCAGCGGGTCTCGGCTACCAATGATCGTGGGTCCCCGCGCTTCTAACCCACGTGCAGCGCGGGACCCGGATCGCGTCAGCTGGGAATTCCGCGCTAAGTTGCAGCCACGGAGGCTCGGCCCGGCGTACAATCACCTGGCTCTGTCCCGCCTGGCAGGTGAGCTGAAACAGCTCAAGTTTTTGTGGCATATGAGTTTACATTCACACCAAAAATACCACATTAACTTGACTATCCCGACAACTTCACTTAGGATTCTCGTATCGAGAGCGGGAGATCCACGTGCAGCAGACTGGGACGACTACAGGGGCCACTACTTGGGCGCCGCGCGGGCAGAAGGGCCCGCGCGCGGCTATCCTCGTGGAGCTCAAGCGCGCGCCCGGGCTCACCGCCATGGAGCTTTCGGAGAGGCTGGGCTCCTCGCTCAATGCGATTCGGCACCACCTGAAGGAGCTCGAAGCAGAGCGGCTCGTGGAGCACGACCGCTGCCGCCAGGGTGTGGGCGCGCCGGCATTCCTGTACCGCGTCTCGAGCGAGGGGGAGGCTCTCTTCCCCCGGCGCTATGAGGAGGCGCTCATGCAGCTGCTTCATGAGTTGCAGGAGCGCGAGGGCCGCGAAGCGGCAGTAACGATGTTGGCATCACAGTTTGATGCTCTCGAACGCAGGCTCGAGCCGGCGTTGGAGGGCAGCTCCCGCGAGGAGCGCATGGGTCTGGTCGCGAAGGCGCTGGCCGAGGAGGGCTTCATGCCCGAGTGGCAAGCCACGCCCGACGGCGGCGCCCTGATCGAGCACAACTGCGCGATCTTCGCGGTGGCGGAGCAGTTCCCCGAGGTGTGTGATGCCGAGGAGCGCTTCCTCGCACGTACGCTCGGTGCTTCCATAGAGCGCAGCTCGCACATACTGAGCGGGTGCGGCGCCTGCGGGTACAACGTGCGGTTTCGGCCCACCGCTGCAAGGGCCGACAAGGAGAACGGATGAGCACTTCCATCGAGACCCTGGTCAACAAAGAGTACAAGTTCGGCTTCGTCACCGACATCGAAGCCGATACCATACCTAGAGGGCTTAACGAGGAGACCATCCGTCTCATCTCGGGGAAAAAGCAGGAGCCCGAATGGCTG
>DATCXG010000123.1:0-9138 GCA_036565945.1 Gemmatimonadaceae bacterium | reverse complement strand
CGCCGCCAGTGATTCGCCGGTCGTGGCGATGCTGTCACGCACCACTCCGATTCGGGCGAGCGTTGGCGGAGTACCAACCTTCCACCAGTACGCGGGCTGGATGAGCGCGACGCCGCCCGGCAGTGGAACCGCGCGCACTGCGCCGCGCACCAGCCGCGTATCCGCCGGAGGTGTGGCAGAGCTGTCGATGGCCCGATGCAACTGCTCGAGAAGCAGGTTCCAACGCGAGGCCGTACTATCGAGTGCGATCCAATGTGTGGCGGCGTTCTGGCCTGCGGTTCTCACGATCAGCCCCGCCACGCGGTCGGCCGAATCGAGTACTGGCTGGCTCCAGGCGAGCGTGCCACGCGACAGCTCGAACGGCACCGCGTCGTCGCCGCGCAGCACGGAGTCCGCGCCCTCGTTCCATGGTAAGTGCCCCATGCGTTGCTGCTCGCCACGCATGCCGTAACGCGCGAGGACCTCCGCCTGGACGCGAGCTCCATCCGTGGCTGGCGGGATGGCGGCATTCACTTCCGCCGGAAGTGACGCCGTCGACCTGAAGAGCGTGGGGAAGATGCGACGCCAACTTTCCACGATGGGGCCTGGCGCCGACTCTGGTACGATGTGCACGACTCCGGTGTGCGAGTTCACCACCGCCATCCCGGCGTAACGCGTGTAGCTGAAATCGCGCTGGCCGAGCATGATGTGTTCGCTGAGAGGGTAGAACTCGCTCGTCGCATAGAGATCGACTACCCAGTACAGCGAGTCCATGGCAACTACCGGGTGGACCGTTGTGCCCTGCGCGAAGAACGGCACCAGCGCCCTCACGCGATCCCGCACCCCTCGCCGACTGACCACTCGCATCTGGGAGCGCGCCATGTCCCCCGACAGGAGGCGGAAGTTCTGCAGACCCCATGCGTGCGCCAATCGTGAGAATCCACCGCCGAGTCCTGGCGCGGCTATCTGGCCGCGCGGGTCGGAGACCACTGTGTAGCCAGGTACCGAGTCATGGACGAGCACCGGAGGAAGCGTGTCCTCGGCGGCATCGCCCCCGTCCACGATCTCCGGGGTGATGACCGGATAGCCGCGGCTGTCGGCGTCCGAGGCGAGAATGCGCGTCACGCGCCATCGGGGCGATCGAGGCATTGGCGCCCCGTCCTCGCTCCTCACGGACGGCTCCGTGATGACCACGGCCTGTAGTGCGGGAGAAGATGCCAGCCACGCCACGCCGTGTGACGCGCCCTTCACCGGATCGACGGCGGAGATGGCGCGCGCGAGCGTACCCGCATCCCATACAGCCACGGCTCCGACAGCGTCCGTTCCGGTCGCGAACCCCCGCACTCCTCCTGTCTCGACCCTGTCGAGCGCGAAGGCGCGTCGGGAGTAATCGGCGCGTAACTGCCGGTACGCCTGTTCGTGTCTCGCTGCGTCGTCCACGTCCAACGCGCGGCGTACCACCAGGGGGCTCAGCTGCCTCAATCCGAATGAGAGGAGCAGCAGCGCCGAGAGAGCGACGAAGGCCACGCGAAGTTGCCCGGTCCAGCCGAAAAACAGGATGGCAGACGCCGCTCCGATGGTGATCAGGGACAGCCACACGCCCACCGGGATCGCGGCGTGATGGTCGGAGAAGGTGAAAGCACCGCCAGCCCCGCTCCCGTGCACCATCACCCTGTACGCGCCCAGCCGCTCGTCCCAGGCCAGCAGGAGGAGCAGGAGTGAACCGAGCACCACGAGGTGTCGTCGCACCCAGTTCGACACGTAGAGTGAACCGCGCTCCCAGCGCATACTCGGGGTGAGCGCGTAGAGAAAGACCACCAGCACGACTACCAGGAGTACCGCGATCAGCGCCCAGGTGTACAGCGCATTCTCGAAGGGGAGCCAGTACACGAAGAAGCCGAGGTCCGCCTCGAAGTACGGGTCCGCCTCGCCGAAGGGCACTCCGTGGCGCGAGAGGGCGAATGACATCCAGCTGTCGTGGGGCATCGTGAGCAGCGCGCCGGCGATGAGGGAGATGACGGCCGCCGCCGCGACGAGATGACGGCCTGGCACCTCCTGCCCTACCTCCACGTTGGCTACACGTCGCGGGAGGATGATCGAGACGACGCTGTGGCGCACAGCATAGAGATTGGCGAACACGAAGAGCGCCGCCGCGCCGCCGGAGGCCAGGTAGATGGCCACGGAGAGGAGAGTCCTGGTGCGCCACAGGGATGCAGCCCCGAGCGCGGCGTACCAACGGTAATCGACATACACTCCCGCCAGGGCGCGCCCGACGAGGAGCAGCAGCGCTGCGGCGACGACGACGAGCAGTGCCCAGCGCCGCGCCGTCACGCTAGACGCGCACGCCCTGGGAGCGGAGCCAGCTCTCGAGCTCGTGGCGGATCGCTCGCAGGCGCTCATCCGTGCGCGCCTCGAAGCGCAGCACCAGCACGGGCTGCGTGTTCGAGGCGCGAATGAGCCCCCAGCCATCTCCGTACAGCACGCGTACACCATCCACGTCGATCACGTCGTGCAGGCCTCCGAAGTGCCGCGCCGCATCGTCAACCAGGCGGAATTTGATCTCTTCCGGCACCTCCACGCGGATCTCCGGCGTGGAGACGAACTTCGGCACGTCCGAGAGTAACTGCGACACTGTCTTCCCCGAATCAGCCAGTATGCGGAGCAGCCGGGCCGCGCCGTAGAGCGCGTCATCGTGCCCGTAGAACCCTTCCGTGAAGAACATGTGACCTGACATCTCGCCGGCCACCGGCGCTCCCAGCTCGCGCATCTTCTCCTTGATGAGCGAATGCCCGGTCTTCCACATGACCGGCCGTCCGCCGGCACGCTCGATCGCATCGGGCAGCGACTGGGAGCTCTTCACATCGAAGATTATCGGCTGACCCGGCCCTGTGCGAGCCAGCACGTCGCGCGCATAGATGATGAGAAGCTGGTCGCCCCAGACGATGTCGCCATTCTCGTCGATCACGCCGATGCGGTCGGCGTCGCCGTCGAAGGCGACTCCCACGTCGGCTTTCTTGTCCCCGACAGCGCGTACGATGTCGCGCAGGTTCTCCACGACTGTCGGATCGGGATGATGGTTCGGAAAGGTGCCATCACTCACGCAGTACAGGCCGGTCCAGTCCACACCGAGTCGGTCGAGGAGCCTGGGCGCTACCAGTGCGCCCACACCGTTGCCGCAGTCAGCCACCACTCGCAGCTTGCGGGAGAGATGGCCTGTCCGCGCGACTATGTCGTCCACGTAGCGATCGATGATCTCGACTTCGCTCACCTGGCCGGCACCGGCCGGGAAATCCCCGCCCTCCAGCAACTGGTAGAGCTCCTGGATCTGCTCGCCATACAGCGATGCCGTTCCGACGCACAGCTTGAATCCGTTGTATTCGGGCGGATTGTGCGATCCGGTGATCTGGATGCCAGCGGCCACGGGCAGATTGTGCAGCGACCAGTAGAGGAGCGGCGTGGGCACGACGCCTATGTCGATCACGTCGATCCCCGACTCGGTGAGGGCGCGCGCCAGCGCGTCGCGGAGCGCTGTGCCACTGGGCCGGTTGTCGCGACCCAGGGCCACGGCACCTTGCACCCCATGCCGCGCCATGTACGCCGCAAACGCACGTCCCACCCCGTGCGCCACACGGGTGGTGAGGTCCTGTCCGACGATCCCTCGGATGTCGTACTGCCGGAAGATCTGACCGTTGATGCCCATGCTGCGCCACCCTCCATACAGAGCGAGGCCGCGCACGCGGCCTCGCTTGGTTCACCTTCGATCCGCTGCAGCGACTGGCGGAGTGGCCGGGGCGGACGCTTGCACCACCGGTGTGCTGCGGCTGGCAAGCGCGACGAAGCTGGCTGGGAACACTCCGAATATGAGCAGGGCGACCGCGGAGAAGCCAATCACCAGTGAGGTGCCCATGGGTAGTGGCCGTGGCTTGGTCGTCGGCGCCTCGCGCGGCCGCATGAACATGTGGATGATTACCGCCAGGTAGAACCCGCATGAGATGACGCTGGCCAGCACCAGGATCACCGCCAGGGTGACCTGGGGGTGTGACGAGCCGATCGCGGCGCGCAGGATGTACCACTTCGCGAAGAAGCCCATCCCACCCGCTATGGGGAACCCGATCAGCGCGAACATGAACACGGCCATCGCGGACGCCACCCACGGTCTCTGTGACCAGAGGCCCGAGAAATCGCGCATGTCCTGGCGCCGCTCGCCGGGTTCGTCCACAGCCATCACGACCGCGAACGCGCCCATGGTCGAGAGGGTGTACGCCACCAGGTAGAAGATCATCGACGATGCACCGGCGTCCGTGTACCGGTTCGCCACCACGGCAACGAGGATGTAGCCGGCATGCGCGATGCTGGAGTAGGCCAGCATGCGCTTCATGTTGCGCTGCACCAGAGCGATGATATTGCCGGCGAGCATCGTGACCACCGCCAGCCACCAGAGTACCGGCAGCCACGCCCCGGAGGCGCCCGGGAACGCCTCGTGCCACACACGAAGGAACGCCGCGAAGGCGGCTGCCTTGACCGCAACAGCCATGTAGGCTGTGATCGGCGTCGGAGCTCCCTCGTAGACGTCTGGCGCCCACATGTGGAACGGTACCACGGCCACCTTGAACGAGAAGCCGACCACGAGAAGGCCTATGCCGATCAGCAGCATCGGGGCGCTCGCGAACGTCGCCTCGGTGACCTCGCTGCCGATCACCGTGAGGTTCGTGGAGCCCGTGGCACCGTACACCAGCGCTATCCCGTAGAGCAGGAAGCCAGTTGAGAATGCGCCGAGCAGGAAATACTTGAGCGCTGCCTCCGCCGATCGGCCGCTGCGCCTGTTGAGGCCCGACAGCACGTACACAGCGATGGACATGAGCTCGATGCCCAGGAACACCATCATGAGATCGCGGGCCGCCGCCAGGATCATCATGCCAGCCGAGGAGAGCAGTATCAGCACGTACATCTCGGCCATCACGATGCGCTCGGTACGCGAATAGTCGACCGTGAGTGCCAGAGCGATGACGGTGGAGAGCAGGATGATGAGATCCATCGCCCACCGGAAGTTGTCCACCGCGATGATGCCCGGCTCGGCCTCGACTCCGCTGACCGCCATCCAGATGATGATCGCCGCTGTCACGACGCAGAGAGCGATACTCAGGAATCCCACACTGCGCGCGCGCTCGGGCGACTCATTCTTCCACACCGCGTAGAGCAGCAGGAGCATGGCCCCGGCCGTCAGTACCAGGTCAGGTGCCAGGGCACCCATGAGCTGCGAGGGAACGCTCAGATCGAACGACATGCTAACGTCCCCCCCTCATTCCGAGACGTGGCGTTTGCGCCGCCACGGCATTGTTCTGAACCTGCTCCACGAAGTTGCCAGCGGATCGCTCCATTCGATTCAGCATGGGTGCCGGGTAGATCCCGATCCACAGGATCGCCGCTGCGAGCACACCCATGATCAGGAGCTCCCGGCGATTGAGGTCGGGCATCCGCTTGTTCTCCGGCTTGACGAGCCGGCCAAAGAGAATGCGTTGGATGGCCCACAGAAGGTAGGCGGCGGCGAAGATGACCACCGTGGTCGCGATGAGCACGTACCATGGTTGGGTCTTGAATGCGCCCAGCAGAACCAGGAACTCACCCACGAAGCCGTTGGTGCCTGGCAGGCCGATGCTGCTGAATGAGACCAACGTGAGGAGAACAGCGAACATCGGCATCACTCGCGCTATCCCGCCGTAGGCGTCGATCATGCGCGTGTGGCGACGCTCGTAGATCATGCCGATCAGTAAGAAGAGCGCCCCGGTGGAGATACCGTGGTTGATCATCACCATCAGCGCGCCCTGCACGCTCTGCAGCGTGAGGGAGAAGATGCCGAGTATGACGAAGCCGAGATGGCTGACCGAGGAATACGCCACCAGCCTCTTGAAGTCCGGCTGAACCATGGCCACGAGAGCCCCGTAGATGATGCCGATCACTGCCAGGATAAGGATCGATTGGCGCACCCACGGTGTGAGCGCCGCGCCCGGGAAGAGCGGGAGCGCGAAGCGCAGGAAGCCGTAGGTCCCCATCTTGAGCATGATCCCGGCCAGGATCACCGACCCGGCCGTCGGCGCCTCGGTGTGCGCGTCGGGTAGCCATGTGTGCAGTGGGAACATCGGCACCTTGATCGCGAACGCCATGAAGAAGGCGCCGAATAACCAGAGCGCCGCGCGCGAGGACAGCGCGGCATTCTGCATCACCTGGTCGTAACCGAAGGAGAGCTGCCCCGTGAACGGATCGCCGGAGTGCATCCACAGGTATATGATGCCGACCAGCATCAGCAGCGAGCCGAGTGTGGTGTAGATGAAGAACTTCAGGCTCGCGTAGATCCGACGATCCCCGCCCCAGACCCCGATGATGAAGTACATCGGGATCAGCATGATCTCCCACATCAGATAGAAGAGCAGCAGGTCGAGCGCGAGGAAGACGCCGATCATTCCCGTGGTGAGGATGAGCATGAGGGCGTAGTAGCTCCGCACCTTCACGCGCACGCTCGTCCAGCTCCCCAGTACCGTGAGCGGCATCAGGAAGGTGGTGAGCAGTACCATGAAGAGCGAGATACCATCTATACCGAGCTCGAAGCGCGCTCCCCATGCCGGGATCCACGTGGATGAGAATTGCGCCTGCCACGCCGACGTCCCCGGGTCGAACGACCACCAGAGGCCGAGCGAGACTACCAGCTCCAGCACGAAAGCGATGAGCGCAACCCAACGCGCGGATGGTGCCGCGCTCAGGGTCCCATCGTCCTTCGCCGCGGCCGCCTGCAGCAGGAGGACCAGCGCGCCCAGGAGCGGAATGATCAGCAGCGCCGGCAGTACCCAGGCGTTGTAGTGGATCGCAGTGAGAAGGTCTAGCATGGGTCAGCGGAGGGTGAAGGCGCCGAGCACGGCCAACACGCCGATGACGATCGCCCACGCGTAGGCGCTCACCTGACCCGACTGGATCCATGAGCCGAGCGCCGCAAGGCCGCGCATGAACCACGCGCTGCCGTTCACGAACAGTCCGTCGATCAGTCCACTGTCCATCCCCTTCCAGAGCACATTCCGGGAGATGTCGATTGTGGGCTTGACCACGGTAGCGTCGTAGATCTCATCCACGTAATACTTGTTCTCGAGAACGCTGGCGAAGCCACGCTCGGGCGGTGACTCGCGCTTGGGAACGAGCGCGGCCGGCTTGAGCCGCGCCAGCGCGAACAGGATACCCGCTGCCGCTACCAGTACCGCGATGCCCACGAGGACGTACTCAGTGCTGTGCGCCATCTCTGATGGCGCCCCGTGCGTGATGAGTAGCGCGGGTTCGCCAACCACGGGCTCGAGCCAGCGATCCAGTCCGCCAGTCCAACCCGCCGGGAGGCTGAGGAATGCTGGCAGGTTGATGACACCGCCCAGCGCGCTCAGTACGCCGAGTACCACCACCGGGCCGGTCATGGTCCACGGCGCCTCGTGCAGGTGCTTGCTCTCCGCGTCACCCGTACGGTTGGTACCGTGGAAGGTGTAGAGCATCAGCCGTGTCATATAGATCGCGGTGAGGAGCGCGCCCGCGAGGCCGAAGACGTAGACGCCGTACAGCACCCAGGTGCCAGGTATTCCGAGCCAGTGAGCCTGGGCAAGAGTGCTATCCTGCGCGCGCGCGAACACGGCCCCCAGGATCTCGTCCTTGGAGAAGAACCCGGCAAAGAACGGGATTCCGGCGATCGCCAGCGTCGCGCTCCACATCATGACGAAGGTCCACGGCATGAACTTCCGGAACCCGCCCATGTTGCGCATGTCCTGCGCGTCCTGCTCGCTGTGGGTGTGGTGCAGCGCCTCGTGCATGATGAAGATCACCGAGCCGGCGCCCAGGAAGAGGAGAGCTTTGAAGAAGGCGTGCGTCATCAGATGAAACATGCCTGCCACGTAAGCCCCCACTCCTACTCCCACGAACATGTACCCGAGCTGGGAGACGGTGGAGTACGCCAGCACCTTCTTGATGTCCCACTGCTTGAGGCCGATGGTGGCCGCGAAGAGTGCCGTCACGGCGCCCACCACTGCGACCGTGAGCGATGCCGCGGGGGCCATCGAGAAGAGGAAGGAGCTGCGCGCGATCAGGTAGACGCCGGCCGTCACCATCGTGGCCGCGTGGATGAGCGCGGAGACTGGCGTGGGACCCGCCATGGCGTCGGGGAGCCAGACGTACAGCGGGATCTGAGCGCTCTTGCCAATGCAGCCGAGGAAGAAGAACAGACAGATGGTCGTGAGTAGCGGGCCGCCCACCGGCAGCGCTGCCGCGCCAGCCTGCACGCCCGCGAAGTCCAGCGCGCCAAAGTTCGTCCAGACCATGAACATCGCGAGCAGGAAGCCGACGTCGCCGATCCTGTTGACGATGAACGCCTTCAGGCCCGCGCTGGCATTCGCCATATCCTCGTACCAGAAGCCGATCAGCAGGTACGAGCAGAGTCCCACTCCCTCCCACCCCACGAACAACACCGTATAGTTCGCGCCCAGCACCAGCACGAGCATGAAGGCGACGAACAGGTTGAGGAAGGAGAAGAAGCTCGCGAAGCCCGGGTCGTCGCGCATGTAGCCGACGCTGAAGATGTGGATCAGCGTACCAACCCCAGTGATGATCAGTATCATGATCATGGAGAGTTGGTCGAGCTGGAACGCCCAGTTGATCTGGAGGTCGTTCCCCACCGGCATCCAGCTGAAGAACGTCTTCACGAAGGGCGAATCCATCCCGGCGGGCATCGCGGCGAAGATCAGCAGCGCGAGCACGAACGAGAGCGCCAGCACCAGCGGTCCGATCACGGTGACGATGGGGGCGAACCTGTGTCGTGCCGGATGCCCCGTGGTCTCGTGATCGGCGTGTGATGCCTGGGAGTCCGCGTGGGAGGCGTGATGCTCCCCGTGGCCCATGTCCGGCTCCGCCGGGCCCGGCTTGTACGAGGCCACCATCGCGAGAAGTCCGTTGATGACGAAGCCGATCAACGGAAGAATCGGGAGCAGCCAGACGTATTCTGCGATCGTCCCGGCGAGCGGATGGGAAAGCGCCGGAGAGGCGACTTGCTGGAAGACCATCACCCTTTCAGGATATTGATGTTCTGGAGGTCGACCGTCTCGTGGTGCCGGAAGATCGAGATGATGATGGCCAGTCCGACGG